>CAISCV010000029.1 GCA_903883945.1 uncultured Chitinophagaceae bacterium
GTAACTATTTTGTAATTATCAGGTTTTTAATTAATCTTCTGCTTAACAGCAATTGTTTTAGTAACTAAACATGATAAATTCTTTCTAAGAATAACGCGCTTTTCTGCACAATACGGAGCCACAATTAAATTAAACATAACTAATCTTTATTGGCTTTACTTAGATTAGTTAATTTAATAATTTATGCGAATAAGAGTTGAAAACAGTGTAGATAAGTACCTTTAGGTACGGAATATTGGTAGAAAATTCAGTGATTAGATAGGGTAAAGTCCCCTTGGGGACGACATATTGGTTAATAATCTGAATCCTTAATGAATTGATCCAACCATTTAAAAAGATATGTCGTACCTACGGCACTCTTACCCGCTCATTTGCTGGATTGCTACCAATATTTAATACCTAACGGTACTTTAAACCCTTTATTCGCATAATTTATAATGTCCTATTATCCTAATTCTCATAAGCAAAAAAATAAGAGCAGTATTATCCTTTATTTGCTAGCTGTCCACAGGCAGCATCTATGTCTTTTCCTCTACTGCGACGTAGCCTTGCATTCACCCGATTCTTATCTAATAAAGTCATAAATTCATCTACTACCTCTTCATCGGGTTTGTAGAATTTAAAAGCATCTATGGTATTATATTCAATGATGTTTACCAAATCGGCAGGTACCTGGCGGTAAAGTTTAATTAAATCTTCCGCGTCCTTTTGAGAGTCGTTAAAACCCTTTAATAAGATATACTCAAAAGTGATTTCGTTACCTGTTTCCTTGTAAAAATAGTTCAGCGCCTCTACCAAAGCAGCAATATTGTTGCTTTCGTTGATGGGCATTATTTCATTGCGCTTTTTGTCGGTAGCTGCATGAAGAGAAAGTGCTAGTTTGAACTTTACTTTGTTATCTCCTAAATGTTTAATCTGCTTAGCAACACCGGCAGTTGAAACGGTAATCCTTTTAGGACTCATAAACAACCCATCTTCTGCACTTATTCTTTCTATAGCAGCTAATACATTGTTGTAATTAAGCAGGGGTTCGCCCATGCCCATAAAAACAATATTAGTTAGCTTTTGCTTGTAGGTGGCTTCGCTTTGTTTGTTTATTAGAACTACCTGGTCGTATATTTCATCAAACGTAAGATTGCGTTTTCTTTCCATATAACCTGTTGCACAAAACTTACAAGTGAGGCTACAACCAATTTGAGAAGAAACACAAGCAGTCTTTCGTTCTTCGGTAGGTATTAAAACACCTTCAATAAAATGACCGTCTGCTGTTTTGAAACGACTTTTTATGGTTCCATCCTCACTATGTTGCGCGGTTTCTACCACTAATGCGGGTAAGGTAAATTCTTGGGCAAGTTTTGCACGAAGTACCTTGCTTACATTGCTCATATCCTCGAAGCTATGTGCATGTTTTTGCCACAACCATTCATGAACTTGTTTTACACGGAACTTTGGTTCGCCAATAGAAATAAAATAATTCTCTAGTTCTTTAAGCGACAAATGCCGAATGTTTTGTTGAGTAGACATGCTGCGAATGTATAGCCTTTCTTATAAATGGGTTAGCGTGTAACTTAATATTTATTAATAGAGGAAATTAACAACAACTATGTTGATGAAGTTGTAATTGAAAACAGACTTTTATTTACCACACTGAATGTAGCAAATTATTAAATTGTAATTCGATGAGTAGCCCCTTCTGTTGCTAAAAAAGTATTGTTAAAAACTTCTCGTGCTTCGTCTAGAAAAAGTCCAAGGTCCTCGTATTTACTACTAAAGTGGCCAATAATCAACTTTTTAACACCTGCCTGTAATGCAATAGATGCTGCCTGATGGGTGGTGGAATGAAAGCGTTTTATGGCATTCTCCCCCATAGCTTTCAAATAAGTAGATTCGTGATACAACAAACTTACCCCTTTCACTTTCTCTGCAACATTTGGATCGTAAATAGTATCTCCCGAGTAGGCATAGCTCCTTCCTGATGCGTTTTCAAAAGTTACCCATTCATTTAGTATTACTTCGCCTTCTTTTGTTGTGTAGTCTTTCCCATCCTTCAAACTATCATAATAGGAAGTGGGGATGTGATAGTTTTGGATAGCATCTTTATTAATCTTGCGAAGTTTTCTTTTTTCTCTAACTATAAAGCCCCTTGACTCTATTCGGTGTTTGGTAGCAAAACATTCAACCGTAAATTTCTTTTCGTCTATCACCACCCCATCGGAAGTAAGTGGGGTAAAAATAATTTCGAAGGAAATAGTAGTCGCAGCTGCATTCAACTGTAAAAAAATGATGTCCTTTAACAAAGCAGGACCATATATGTGTAATGGATCTTCCCTGCCAAGAAGACACATGCTAGTAATGAGTCCAATCAGCCCGAAGTAATGGTCGCCATGCAGGTGAGAAATAAATATGTATTTTATCTTTCCCCAACGTATTTTATACTTTGCAATCTGCATTTGGGTACCTTCTCCACAATCAAAAAGAAGCAATTGATCATGAATAGTAATAATCTGGGCAGTTGGATGCCTATTGTAGGCAGGAACTGCAGAATTATTACCTAAGATAGTGACTCCAAACATGGACGAAGAATTATTATTATTGTTTCTAACTAAAAAATGCTATATAAGTAGGATATATTACAATTTTTACAATGATAACTTATTTTAACGCCATCACAAAATAATTTTCTAAAAATCAAAATCATCTCCATCCAACAGTTCCCTTTCAATTTCTTCCATTTGCACAATATCCCAAGCTTCACTTTCTGTTGGTGTTTGATTCAGCATTTCATCAATTTCTTCTTCCTCAAAAACTTTCAAAACAGCTGGTTTTATGTTGCAAATAACAAAACTTGCATTTTTATCATAGAAACTTTGTTGTAAGTCCACAATTGCCAGTGCGACATCTAAGTCTATTACTTCTACCTCATTGAGGTTAAGTACTACATTCCTAACTTCTTTTTCCAAACAGGAAAGACATACATTTTTCAGGTCCACAGCCAATTTGGCATTAAGACTTGTTTCCAAAAGCTCAATGACTGAAAACTTCTCCTTGGTATCAATTTTGAATTCCATTTTTTTTTGATTAACACAATGTGAATAAAACTACAAATCCTTATTTCAAAAATATTCGTTACTATTGTACAACTGTACGTCACGAAATTAAATAAATTACATGGACAATAACTTTTCACCACAAGTAAAAGAAATAATATCCTTTAGTAGAGAAGAAGCGCTTCGCCTTGGGAATGATTTCATCGGTACAGAACATCTTTTATTAGGTCTAATAAGGGATGGCGAAAATACAGCTATCAAAGTATTACAACGACTAAATGTTGATCTTTACGAATTGCGTAAAGAAATAGAAATGGCGGTAAAAGATAAAACAGGTAAAAATATTGCCAACATCAACAGTTTACCACTAACCAAACAAGCTGAAAAAGTTATTAGAGTTACCGTATTGGAGGCAAAGGCACTTAAAAGTCCTTTGGTTGAAACCGAACATTTGATGCTAAGTATTCTTAAGAACAAGGAAAATATTGCTACACAGATTTTAAATCAATTTGACGTGGATTACGATATGTTTAGAACCGAGTTGGGAATGGTAGGTAGTTCTATCAATCCTAAAAGTGAGTTCCCCGATGACAATGATGAGGAATTTGAAGATGACAAAAGAGGTGGTGGGTATCAACAACCAAAAAGTAATGCCCCTCAGGGTGGCAAACCTGGTACGGCTGCTAAAAGTAAAACGCCTGTTTTGGATAACTTTGGAAGGGATATTACCAAGATGGCGGAGGCAGGCAATCTAGATCCAATTGTTGGGCGTGAAGTTGAAATAGAAAGGGTATCACAGATACTGTCTAGACGTAAAAAAAATAACCCTATTCTGATTGGTGAACCTGGAGTCGGAAAAACGGCTATTGTTGAAGGATTGGCTTTGCGTATTATTCAACGAAAAGTTAGCCGCGTATTATTCGATAAAAGAGTAATCTCTCTAGACTTAGCTGCATTGGTTGCTGGCACTAAATACCGTGGTCAGTTCGAAGAAAGAATGAAGGCAATCATGAATGAGTTAGAGAAAAACAGAGATGTAATCTTGTTCATTGATGAGATACATACCATTGTTGGCGCAGGAGGTGCAAGTGGAAGTTTGGATGCAAGTAACATTTTTAAACCTGCCTTAGCTCGTGGAGAATTGCAATGTATTGGTGCCTCTACTTTGGATGAGTATCGTCAGTTTATTGAAAAGGATGGTGCTTTGGATCGTCGTTTTCAAAAAGTATTGATTGAACCACCTAGTGTTGATGAAACTATACAGATTCTAACAAACATTAAAAGTAAATACGAAGATTATCACAATGTAAACTATGATGATGCCGCAATTGAAGCTTGTGTGAAACTAAGCGACCGCTATATGACGGATCGTTTATTGCCAGATAAAGCAATAGATGTTTTGGATGAAGTGGGTGCCAGGGTTCATTTAAAAAATATTAATGTTCCAGAAACAATCATCGAGCTAGAAAAGCAGATTGAAGAAGTTAAAATAGAGAAGAATAAGGTGGTTAAAAGCCAACGCTTTGAGGAAGCCGCTAGTTTGCGTGATAAAGAAAAAAGACTTGGAGAAGAACTAGATAAAGCAAAAAGCGAATGGGAAGAAGATAGTAAGCACAAACGTTACCCAATTACAGAAGATAACATCGCTGAGGTCATCAGTATGATGACGGGTATTCCTGTTAAGCGAATGGTTCAGGCAGAAACTGAGAAGCTTCGCAGGATGAGTGAAGACATGAGGGGAATGGTAATTGGTCAGGAAGATGCTATTAGTAAAGTAACTAAAGCCATCCAACGTAATCGTGTAGGGTTGAAGGATCCAAAGAAACCGATTGGGAGTTTTATCTTTTTGGGGCCAACGGGGGTTGGTAAGACAGAGTTGGCAAGAAGCCTAGCCAAATATATGTTTGACAGCGAAGATGCATTGATTCGTATAGACATGAGTGAATATATGGAGAAATTCACTGTTACCCGTTTGATAGGTGCTCCTCCAGGTTATGTGGGCTATGAAGAAGGTGGACAACTTACTGAAAAAGTACGTCGCAAGCCTTACTCAGTAATTTTACTCGATGAGATAGAGAAAGCACATCCCGACATTTATAATATTTTATTACAAGTGTTAGATGACGGTCAATTGACTGATGGATTGGGTAGAAAAATTGATTTTAAGAATAGTCTCATCATTATGACGTCTAACATTGGGGTTAGACAACTAAAAGAATTTGGTGACGGGGTTGGTTTTGCTACTGCAACTCGGATGCAGAACCAAGAAGAAAATAACAAAGCGGTTATAGAGAAGTCGTTGAAGAAAACATTCTCACCAGAGTTCTTAAACAGAATTGATGACGTCGTTATCTTTAATTCATTAACAAAAGAAAATATCTTTTCTATTATCGATATCGTCATGCAAGGCGTGCACAAGCGTTTAGCTAACATGGGTTATACCTTAGAAATTAGTGCAGAGGCGAAAGATTTTATTGCAGAGAAAGGTTATGATATCAACTTTGGTGCGAGACCATTACACCGTGCTATACAAAAATATTTAGAAGATCCTCTTGCAGAAGAGATTTTGAGTATGCATATAAAAAGCGGCGATACCCTGTTGGCAATCTTAGACAAAGAAACAAGTACTATTAAATACGAGATAAAGAAGGCGATAGAAGAAGCCCCTACTCCAACAGAAGAGAGTTCAAACTTATAAATTTATCAATTATTAAGTAACTAGTCTTAATTGCAAAATACCAATTTATTGAATAACAAATCAATAAATTGGTATTTTTTATTTATCAAAAACTATAGTATTAAGGTATCTCTCGTGTTTTGCTAGTTGCAAAAGCAGGATGGTGAAAATAGGGGGCTAGCTAATTAAAAAGCTTACACCAAATCATGCGAAACCGCATATTTAATTATATCTGCAAAGCCGTTTAGATTCATCTTTTCCATTATACGGGTTTTATACGTACTTACGGTATTGATACTTAAACTTAAAGCCTCTGCAATTTGGGTAGGTATTTTTCCTTGGGCTAATAATTGAAATACTTCAAACTCTCTATCAGACAAACTTTCATGGGGCAATTTATTATTATCCCCCAAATAGGCATCTGCCAAAAGAGACGCGATGTCTTGTGTAATATATTTTTTGCCTTTCAAAACAAATTCTATCGCATTAATCAGTTCATCGGGTGCAGAATCTTTATTTAAATAACCATTTGCACCCGCCCGAATTAATCTTACTGCATTCCGTTCAGGAAGCGACATGCTCAAAATAATAATGGGCACTTTATTACCTGCCTCTCTAGCATGTTTTACCACCTCTATTACCGGTTTCCCTGGCATAAACAAATCCGAAATAACAACTTCAAATTTTTCTTTACGCATCAAATCATCAAGTTCATCCGCATTGTTTGCTTCTGCAATTTCTGCAAAAGGATACGATTGCTTTATAAGCATAACCAATCCTTGTCTGATCATCTGGTGATCGTCTGCTAATAAAATTTTCATTATTTACTTAAAGTATTAATGCCCAACTTTGATTGACAGAAAATGCATTGTAATTTTCATGCCAGATAATATAAACAGGTATCTAATTAAAGTTGTGTTTAAGTCCGTATTTAATTAATTCAGCATCTCCATGCAAATTCATTTTCCGAAGTATATGTACTTTGTGTGAGCGTACTGTATTTATACTGATAGATAGTTGGTTGGAAATATCTATCATAGCAGCACCATCTACCAACATCTTAAAGATTTGATATTCCCTATCAGATAAATTTTCGTGAATGTCTGATTTAGATTTGTTTTCATAATGAGAAGCCAATAATTCAGCTACTTCCATATTTAGGTATTTACGACCTGTCATAATTTGTTTAATGGCTACTATCAGCTCCTCGGATATTTTATCTTTCATCAGATAGCCAGAGCTTCCTGCTGTTATACAACGGATAGCATATTCTTCTGTAGAATGCATACTCAAAATAAGTACGGGCACTTTGGGTGAGTGGGCTTTTATTTGTTTGAGTGCCTCCAACCCAGAACCGTCAGGATATGAAATATCAGAAATTATCAGATCCCACTTTTCCTTCACCCCCCTTTTAAATAGAGCCGTAGTATTATCTACTTCTTCTAGTTGTAATTCGGGAAAGTTTTCCAATAAAATATATCTTAGTGCTAACCTCACTAGACGATGATCGTCACCAATTAAAATTCTCATGCTTATTTTTTAATTAATTCAACCAAACTATTTGTTAGAAAAATGATATTAACACCGTACCGTAAAACTCACCTACAAAATTATACAGAACCAATGAAACTATTAGTTTATGAATATCCAAAAAAATAGTAGTCAATTTACTACAAAATAGCCAAGCTAGCTCTAATTCACAGTTAATCCCCATAATTAAATATAAAAACCGGTTGTTGCCTTGTAGACAATTACTTTGCAATATGCAACAGTATCAAACACTCCTCAAACATATTTTACAGAATGGTAGTTTAAAGACCGATCGTACAGGTACAGGTACGAGATCTTGCTTTGGATACCAAATGCGCTTCAACCTGCAAGAGGGTTTTCCAATGGTAACCACCAAGAAATTACACTTAAAAAGTATTATACACGAACTTCTTTGGTTTTTGAAGGGAAGTACAAATATAGCTTACCTCAAAGAAAATGGTGTGCGGATATGGGATGAATGGGCAGATGAGAATGGGAATCTTGGTCCAGTATATGGTAAACAATGGCGAAGTTGGGAAGGGGTAGAGGGCCAAACAATTGACCAGATTAGTGATGTAATTAACCAGATAAAAAAAACACCGGATAGTCGCAGGCTTATTGTGAGCGCTTGGAATGTTGCTGAACTGCCCAAAATGGCGTTGATGCCTTGTCATACTTTGTTTCAATTTTATGTAGCCGATGGCAAACTCAGTTGTCAGTTATATCAACGAAGTGCAGATGTATTCTTGGGCGTCCCCTTTAATATTGCTTCTTATGCATTGCTTACCATGATGGTTGCAAGAGTGTGTGGGTTGGAATATGGCGACTTTATACACAGTTTTGGGGATGTACATTTGTATAATAATCATGTTGAACAAGCCGAACTGCAATTAACGAGAGAACCTTTCCCTCTTCCAACTATGCATATTAATCCCGATATAAAAGACATTTTTGAATTCACTTTCGAGGACTTTACCCTAGAAAATTATCAAAGTCACCCTGCTATAAAAGCACCGGTAGCAGTTTAATTAAGATAATAGATAGTGGATTTTGTATTAAAATTCTTCTTACTACCATCTACTATCTACTACATAACTCATTATGATAATTACTCAAATAGTTGCAGCGTCTACAAATAATGTTATTGGCAAAAATTACCAACTTTTATGGAATTTGCCCAATGATATGAAGCATTTTAAGAACAAAACCTGGGCAATGCCAGTGGTGATGGGAAGAAAGACCTTCTATAGCCTGGAAAGCAAACCATTAAATGGTCGTTTGAATGTTGTGATTTCCCACCAGCCCGATTTTGTGGCAGAGGGCGTTACGGTTGTGCCCGATATTGATGCAGCTATCGCCTTTTGCAAACAAGAACAGTATAATGAAATAATGATTATTGGCGGTGGTCAAATCTATCAACAAACGCTTCCCATAGCCAATAAAATATACCTCACAAGGGTTCATACTGTTGTAGAAGGAGATACATCATATCCCGAGCTGAATCTGAATGAATGGCATCTGGAATTTGAAGAGCACTTTGCTGCCGATTCAAAACACGCTTTTGCTTATAGTTTTCAGACATGGAAACGAAAGTTGCAGTAAGGGCTACCTTAGCATCCCCACAATACACTCAATAATACCCACTTTTCTACTATCTAATTAAAAATTATGGAATTTGTAGATGTCGGTTACGCTTATCTAGCTCCGATTTTGATTCTGCTTTGCCTTTTGATAAAGAATAAGAAGGCTATTTATTTAAAAAGCTTGCTAGAAGCAATAAATGTAAGTCTGTTATTTTTTATAATATCAGCCACCCGATCATACTATGGGCTTTATCTTCTTGCCAAATCATTTGGGTTTAACGTAACACCACAGGGATTACTAAAGTTTGCGTCTACCAACATTCCGTATTTTGCGAAAAACATATTGATGTTACTCCTTCCCATTTTGTTTGTCGTAAAAAGATTTTCTGGCAACTTAGTCCTATCTACAATAATGGTTGTTTTTTTGTGGTATGATGTCTTGTTTTGCCTTTTCAATAGCCAGCCTTTTCAACTGGTGGGTAGCAATTATGCCCCCTTTTTGATTCCTTTGCTAAGATATTCTTGTCTAATAATTAGCATTTATTCATTTCTTTGGTTGATAAAAAGGCTTTCGGTTAATAAGTAAATACTAATATAACGCTTTGAAATTCAAGTATTAACTTTCAGATCAATTGCGCTGTAATAAAATACGGCGATTATATTCCTCCGCTCTACAAATTTTTTCTTTCGGTAGTTATAGTGCTCTACGGCTAACTTTAAATGACTCCCTTGCCGGTTTATATCATTCTACTGTTTGTTTGGCAAACGTATAGACGTATTTTAATTCATCTAATGTGCATAGGAAATGCGTTTATCGCAATTAAAACATATTCGTATCGGTCTCTGTAGTAGCGATGGCCGTTGTTTTTTTATGCTATCCATCTTATAGAAATAGCTGTAAAACATTTGTCAGATTAATAATTTTACCTAGTGAACATTGTTCAGGTAATAATGCCTCGCAATTTCCCTTAAACCCACCCATGTATTAAGCTCAACAAAAAATACATGACTATAATCATAAGGGTGCTTTCATTTCATTGCTGTAGTATTGCACGGATAGCAAACAACAAAACGATTCGCTATTGCCTTTCAGGTCTGTCATATAGTTTAAAGTTAACAATTGCCTACAACGGCAAACACTTAAAACAAAGCAATTCCTCCACCGCTTTCTAGTTTTATTTCAATTAACTTTAATTTATTACTATGTCACAGAAAATTAATATTGTCAACCAGCTTACCCCTGCACTTAAAACTTCATTAGCAACCGATATTGCCAGTTTAGAGCTTTTGGTAGATCCACTAAAAATACCACTTACCAAAACACAAGAAAAAGGACTTTTAGGCGTGTCCGTCATTAAAGAAGCAGTCATTAAAGCCGTATCTACCGATGTAATGCAACCCTATCTACAAACATTACCTGTCGATGTTACCTATGCACAGTTTCTTGCAATGAATCAGGAACAAATAGACACAGACTCATTAATTGCTTTGCTTACCCCAATTCTAGCCATTCTTACCCAGCACAGTGTTATCTTAAGAAACAATAGAATGTATATTACTACCCAAACTTTGGATAATGCCAAACTACTCTCTAAGTTGAACAATGCACTTAAATTGGTAGTTAAAAATATTGTATCAACCTTTTATAGTAGAGGTAAAATTAAACCAGCATCTGTTTATTCCTTAGCCGTATCTGCCCATATAGAAATTGGTGGGGTAAAAAATGGAAAACCAATTGTAAATACAGGCGAAGCGAGCTTCTCTTTTCTTAATAGTAATGGTGATATTGCCGATACGATTACCGTTTATCCAGGTTCATCTGCAATTATTCCAAAGGGGTGGAGTAGTATTAAGATCATTAATTTAAGTGCAGTGAATGTTGCTACATTTAATATATATCTAAAATAAAGACAATCAACATTGGGTTTTCAATAATAAAATAAATATAATACAAGCTAATAAAAAGCCCTTTCGGTAACCTGAAAGGGCTTTTTTTATGCACCTAAGCAATCAATATTTCCCTTTATTACGGTCTGATGATGTATTAGCCAGATGTTCCATTACCTCTACGATGATGCTCCATCACCTCTACGATGATGTGTCAACAGCTCTACGATGATGTTCCATCACATCAACGATGATGTTCCAACACATCAACGATGATGTGTCAACAGCTCTACGATGATGTTCCATCACCTCAACGATGATGTTCCAACACATCAACGATGATGTTCCAGCGCATCAACGATGATGTTCCATCACCTCTAGCTAAATACGCTCCTGTATCAAAACAAGAAAATTAAGACAAATACTTTAATCATATATCAAAAACCAAAAGCCCCTGAAGAGCAATCTCCAAGGGCTTATTTATTTTTTATAACTAACAACTAACAACTAATAACTAATAACTAACAACTTCCATATAGCTTTCCATCGGCTCACAGGTGCAAACAAGATTTCTATCACCATACGTATTATTAATTCTCGCTACACTAGGCCAGAATTTATTTTTAGATACATAATCTAGCGGAAAGGCAGCCACTTTGCGTGCGTAAGGATAGTTCCATTCATCGGCACAAACTATCTGTTGGGTATGAGGGGCATTCTTTAATGGATTGTTTGATTTATCATAAACACCTGATTCTACCTCTTTAATCTCGCAATATATAGCAATCAAGGCATCGCAAAAGCAATCTAACTCTGCTTTGTCCTCACTCTCTGTAGGCTCAATCATAATGGTGCCCGGTACAGGAAAACTCATCGTAGGAGCGTGGAAACCATAGTCAATTAATCGCTTGGCCACATCCTCGGCTTCTATACCACTTGTTGTTTTGAAAGGACGTAAATCGACTATAAACTCATGCGCTACACTTCCATTGCTTCCGGTATATAAAATTGGGTAGTACTTCTCTAATCTTGCTTTCATGTAGTTTGCATTCAGGATAGCATACTCAGTTGCAGATTTCACCCCATCAAAACCCAATAGTTTGATATAGGCATAACTAATCAACAAAATCGACGCAGAACCATAAGGAGCAGCAGAAACCGAATGGAAAGCCGTTGACCGTTGACCGTTGACCGTAAGACCGTTATCTCTTTCCATATTCGGTTGTCTGTTATCGGTTAACGGTAAGTCTTCCAAAACAAAATGTCCAGGTAAATAAGGCTTCAACGCAGCTGTTACACAGATAGGGCCCATGCCCGGACCACCACCACCATGTGGAATAGCAAATGTTTTGTGGAGATTCAGATGACATACATCGGCGCCAATTGCAGCAGGAGAAGTAAGCCCCACTTGTGCATTCATATTAGCACCATCCATATAAACAAGTCCCCCTAACAAATGAATAGTCGCACAGATTTCCTTAATAGATTCTTCAAAAACACCGTGTGTAGAGGGATAGGTAACCATCAATCCGGCTAGAATATCTTTGTATTGTTCTGCTTTTGCTTTAAGATCAGCTACATCTATATAGCCATCTTCCGTACCCTTTACGACCACTACCGTCATCCCTGCCATTATTGCACTCGCTGGGTTGGTGCCGTGTGCCGAAATAGGTATCAATACTACATTCCGATGCGTGTTTCCCTGAGCTTTATGATAGGCCATAATAGTTAGCAATCCTGCATATTCGCCTTGTGCCCCACTGTTAGGCTGCAGGCTGCAAGCATCGAAACCTGTGATGGCGCACAAATAATCAGAAAGTTCGTCTATCACTTGTTGATATCCCTTTGTTTGATTGGCAGGTGCAAAAGGATGTATCCTGCTAAACTCATTCCAGCTGACAGGTATCATCTCGGTAGCGGCATTAAGTTTCATCGTACAACTTCCCAAGGAAATCATACTGGTATTCAACGATAAATCCTTGTTCTCCAATTGCTTGATGTAACGCATCATCTGGCTTTCGCTGTGATGGGTATTAAAAACGGGATGTGTAAGGAAGGTAGAAGAACGTTTGGCGAAGAAAGGTATACTGATTATTTCATCTGTACTATCAAAGTTGATGGTTGCTTCATCTAGTCCGTTTAGCTGAGCAAAAGTGTAGGCAATATCCAACACATCTGTTTGTGAGGTAGTTTCATTGAGAGATATAATGACGTGTTCTGCATCCGGATAAAAGAAATTTATATTGTTTTGCTCAGCAAGTATACGCAGTGTTTCGGTATTTGCTTTTATCTTTAAAGTATCAAAGCAATAGGTGTTCTGGTTGTAATACCCCAATTCTTCCAATGATTCCGACAATACCTGCACAAGTGTAGCAACACGTTCTGCAATTTGCTTTAATCCTGCTGCACCATGAAAAACCGCATACATCGCAGCCATATTAGCCAATAAAGCCTGTGCAGTACAAATATTGGAAGTTGCTTTTTCGCGTTTAATATGTTGTTCCCTGGTTTGCAAAGCCATACGCAAGGCTCTGTTTCCCTGTGCATCTATACTGATACCGATCAAACGACCCGGCATTCCTCTTTTAAATTCGTCTTTCGTAGCAAAGAAGGCGGCATGAGGGCCACCATAGCCCATTGGTACTCCAAAACGTTGGGCAGAACCTATGGCAACGTCCGCACCTAATTCACCAGGGCTTTTAAGTAACGTTAAGGCTAATAAATCCGTTGCCAAAACAACATAGCCATTCAGTGCATGAATAGCCTCTATAAATGTAGTGTAGTCTTCTATACTACCATTGCTATTGGGATATTGAATAAGCGCTCCAAAGTAAGTTTGATCTATTAAGGCAGTTTTATAGTCCCCAAATACGAGTTCTATTGCAAGGGGAGAGGCTCTGGTAATTAATACATCTTTTGTCTGGCGAAAGGTAGCCTCATCTACAA
Organism: uncultured Chitinophagaceae bacterium; assembly: GCA_903883945.1. Lineage (GTDB taxonomy): Bacteria > Bacteroidota > Bacteroidia > Chitinophagales > Chitinophagaceae > Parasediminibacterium. Next base: position 13,671 of record CAISCV010000029.1, read on the forward strand.
AAAACTTCGGTCTGTCAGTTATCGTTCCTTTATTTACATGATGAAACAACATATTCATTGCTTCAGCAGCAGCGGTGGCTTCATCTAATAAGGATGCATTTGCTATGGGAAGACCTGTCAGATCACAAATCATTGTTTGAAAATTGAGCAAACTTTCTAGTCTTCCCTGACTGATTTCTGCTTGATAAGGTGTGTATTGTGTGTACCAGCCAGGGTTTTCGAATATATTCCGAAGGATTACACTTGGAGTAATGGTATCATAATACCCTTGTCCGATATAGCTTTTGAATACCTTATTTTTATCTGCTATTTCTTTTAATTCTTGTAGAAAACTAAACTCACTGATAGCCCCGGGAATATTTAATGGGTTTTTTAAACGGATGGAAGCCGGCACAGTTCGATCGATGAGGGTAGCTATGTCTTTTACACCGATTGTTTCGAGCATTTTTTGGGTATCGGCTTCATCGGGTCCGATATGTCTGCTACTAAATTCCTTGTTTTGCCTTTCAAATAAACTACTCATATATGTTTGCTATTAGGGACGTTATAAATATTACCAATCACAAGGCACATTGTTCTAAATACTATCTTTCATTTAGGTTTTAATTTAAAATAAGGAAGAAAAGAACGAATAGTATGAAACTTTTAAATATATTGGAGTACAAAAAACACCTTTTGATGGTAAAGCGCAAATGTAACATGCGAGAAGACATGTACTATTAATTAAAATTGTAATGGGGAAAGGATGTGGATGAAAAAGCAAACGCTTACAAAAATGTAAGCGTTTATTAAACAAGCAAAAAAACACACATCGTTAGAGGCCGGTGGTTTCACAGTCTTAAACAAAAGGCTGTGATGGATTTATATGTTAGTATATTATGTTATGGATTTCGAATTAAAAACATACTAGCTATTAATTCCTGTTTGATATTGCAATGTTAAATCAAAAAATTAACATAAAGTTCATATTGACTCAATTGTATTGAATGAAATATATGTTATTAAAAATTATATATTTATATCTATTTGATAAGCACTTGAAAATATGCTGGTTTTATTAGGATGTTTTAATAAATATCAATAAAGTGTGCAAGTTTTTTGCTTAATCTGTTCTTAACTTTAATTTTTTCAGGTAACCCAATAGGATAAAAAAGTTATTAACATTCTAAAAAAATAGCTGAAATGAGGTATGATTATTCGGTTTTACTTGAATATTAGATATGATCAGACATTAATTTAACTTTTTGTCGCTTCTTCTTGTCGCATCTCCTTACTAGTTTTTCTATTGCCATCATGACTATAACCAGGAGGACCAAAAAGATATTTAAATCTTTGATATAGGGTGATTTTTGGTTGGAATATATCTGTAATAATCTGATTCCATTCGTGGAATACTATGCTGATTGCATTTGGGTTGTCAATGTTTTTAGTTAGTCCATATCGGATTGGCTGATAGTTTTCTTCATCTAATTCTGCTTGGAAGGTGCCAAACAACTTATCCCATATAATAAGAAACATTCCCATGTTTTTATCCAGATACTTTGGATTAGAGGCATGATGCACCCTATGATGAGAAGGAGTTACTAGAATATACTCTAACCAACCCATTTTCTTGATCAATTGTGTATGCACAAAGATGCCCCATATCTGTGTTGCAGCATAAACCAGCAGAATGTCCAATGGCTTAAAGCCTAAGAAGGGGAGTGGGATGAAGTAAATGAACCGATATAGTGGCTGGAAAACAGAAGAACGGAATCCTACGGAAAAATTGTACTGCTCACTGCTGTGATGCGTAACGTGTGTAGCCCAAAAGAATCGTATCTCATGATCAAAACGATGAAGCCAGTAATAAAGAAAGTCTTCGGCAATAAATATGGTTATCCAATAGGCTATTCCTGACTGCCAGTTGATTAATTTATGTAAGTAGCAATAATAAAATATAGCCATATATACGACTCTGAACAATAAATCGACACCTGCATTCAGTAACATAAGGTACACATTGGTAATCGTATCTTTTAGGGTATACTTTTGGTTGTGTTGCCAATGAGATAGTAATATTTCGCCACCAATTAATATAAGGTATATTGGTGTGGATCTAAGTATTAGCCATTGTTCTCTTAAATCTTCCATAATTTTAAATAATGGTTGGCAAAGTAATACTTAAAACATAGGCATGTCTTTAACTTCCATTATATTTTTTATAAATTTCACATAATTCATGCACTGATAGGCTAAAAAAGCGTCTTTTATATCTTCAGTAGTTAAAAAGTTATTGTTGGAAATACCTACAACCCTCAACTCCCTTTACTTTGTAAAATATTAATGGTAAAATATCTACACATATTCTTTTGTTCTATTTCACTAGCAATTACCTCTAACGTAATAGCGCAACAGCAAGTAAAAGGAGGTGCTACAACTAGCAATATTGATGTTGGTATAGAAAGGGAGTCGATATTGTTGCCTTGGGAGGACGTAAACAAGCGTATTAAAGAGGATATGTTTGTGAAAGTTGAAACCAATAAAAAGCAATGTTACCTAGGAGAACCACTATTGGTGACCTATAAGTTATATACTCGTTTACAATCTCACTCAAGCATTGCCGATGCACCCACATTTACAGGATGCAGTGTAGTGGAGATGACTACTAATGAGCAAAAAGAGGAGGTAGAAACTGTACATGGAAAGCCATTTAAAACGTACATCATTCGTAAAGTACAACTGTTTCCCTTGCAGGAGGGACCCCTGTTATTAGGCGCTGCCACCTTAGATAATGAAGTAGGATTTTATCGAAAACAAGCAGATGGATATGAAAATATTACCCAAAAAGTTAAGTTGACGAATGACCCCGTCAGTATTCAGGTGCTTCCAGTTCCTACAGATTCGTCACAACACGTCTTTACGGGTGTGATAGGCAAGTTTTTTATCATTGCTAAAGTTAATAAAACAGTTGATACAGCTAATGATAACAACAGCCTTGAACTAAAGATTACGGGCAATGGTAATTTTATGAATATGGCTTGTCCTACTGTGTTATGGCCTGCTACTATTCAAAGCTATGAACCACAATCGAGTGAGTTGCTTGATAAGTTATCCTTCCCTGTATTGGGACAGAAGGTTTATAACATCCCTTTTACCTGTAAAAAGGTTGGGGAAACTGTTATTCCTCCCATTACATTCACCTATTTTGATGCAGATGCAAAAAAGTATGTATCTGCCATTACAGACTCCATTCATATTACAGTAAAACCTGAAATTCCATTGATTGATGAAACAAAACTATCTCCTGAAATTACGAATATTGAGTATTTATGGATTATCCCTGCAGTTGCAGGAGTAGTAGGGTTATTATTTCTGTTATTTTCTGTTAAGAAAAAGAAGAAAGCTGTTGTTAAATCAAAAACAATTATTGAAGAGACAATCTATAAGGAAAATAATGAGGCTGATTTTAAGGAGGCGCTAACGTCTCTACTATCTATTGGGGATGAGAAAGCATTTTATGCTAAGGCTAAGGAGCTTATTTATCAATTAAAAGAGACTACTTTATATGAAACCGAGTCCGCAACGCTTGATAAGTTAATTTCCTTATGCAACGAGGCCTTGTATACACCAATCGTTTCAAATAAAGATTTGATAGAGAATACTTTACAAAATATTATTCACTAAAGTGCTTGAATAAAGTTCTATAGAATTTTATTTATTCCGAATATTTATATCCAACACTTCGCACCGATTGAAAATGTTTTGGATTTCGATTGTCTTGCTCGAAGTTCTTTCTAAAGTTTAAGATGAAATTGTCGATAGTTCGCGTAGTTGGAAAAATATTATACCCCCATACTACTTGCAATATTTTCTCGCGGGTAACCACTTCCCCTTTATTTTCTATTAATAGTTTCAATAGCATGGTTTCTTTCTTACTCAGTTCCACAGTTTCCCCATTAAAAGTGGTTGCACTCTGCGCTTTAAAGTCTATTGTATTACCTCCAAAAGAATAGGTGTCACCTATGTTTTCGCGCACCTGAATCTTCTGATTTTTTGTAATCAATTTCTCTACTCTTAGTATCAGCTCCTCCAGGTTAAATGGTTTTGTAAGGTAATCATCCGCACCTTTTCTTAGACCTAGCACTTTGTCTGCACTTGAGTTGCGTGCACTGAGCATCAATATAGGCGTGTCTAGGTTATTTACCCGCATAGTTTCTGCAACTGTTATACCGTCTACTTCAGGCATCATCACATCGAGTACAACTAAGTCAAAATAGCCATTTGCAATTGCTTTTAAAGCCTGTGTGCCATTAAAAGCGCTTGTAACTTCATAACCTTCCAGTTCAAGGTTCAGCTTTAGTGTATCGTGAAGGTTCTCTTCGTCGTCAACCAATAATATGTTACCCTTATTTTCTTGCATAGTAAGTGTTTAACGTAACAGTAAATATGGTTCCTCTCGGATGATTGTCACTTATCCTGATGGTCCCCTTGTGTCCTTCTACAATCTTTTTACATAAGTACAATCCAAGACCTGTGCCTTTTGTGTTTCTTATATTTTCATTGCCACTTCGATAAAACTTCTCAAATACCTGCTTCTTTTCATCATCTGCAATTCCTGAACCTTCATCTGCGATCTGCAA
>CAISCV010000030.1 GCA_903883945.1 uncultured Chitinophagaceae bacterium
CAAAGACAATAACATAAATAGGTTGGACTAAAGTAATAATGATTCCTATTCTTCCTTTTTAAACTTGATTGGCAAAAAAGAGAAAAAGGATAAGATTAATTAACATAGTTAGTAAAAGGAAAAAATGTACAGGAGTAGTGTTTACCAAAAAATAAAAGGATAATTACCCAAAGCAAAATTGGAGGGTTTCTAAAACAAGAAAGCTGCACTCAAAGAATGCAGCTTTTTAAAACTTGTATGTTAGGTATTATTCAGCTATTACTTCAAATTCAACTTCAGTAACGTGACCGCCACCAAAATCAATACTTGCCTTGTAAGTACCCAATTCTTTTACTTCTTCTAATAAAGTAATACGCTTGCGATCTACTTCATACCCTTTTTGATCACGTATAGCCCTTGCAATCTGCAAAGATGTTACACTACCAAATATTTTACCAGATGTACCCGTTTTAGCACCCAATTTTAAAGGAGAAGCAGTAATTACTTCAATTACATTTTTGATAGAAGCAAGCATTGCGGCTTCTTTCTTTGCCTTCACTTTAAGTGTTTCATCTAATTTTTTCAAATTAGTAGGAGTCCCTTCTATAGCAAACCTTTGCGGAATCAAAAAGTTTCTAGCATAGCCATTCTTTACGGTTACTAATTCATTTTTACCGCCTAAGTTATCTACGTCTTGTATTAATATTACTTGCATATTCTGTGTTGTTAGTCCCCTAGAGCCCAGCGTTATGCTGTCTCCCGATCGATGTCGGGATTAGGGAAGGTTACTAAAATTGTTTATTTCATTAAATCTGTTACATAAGGTAACAAAGCCATTTGGCGTGCTTTCTTGATAGCGTCTCCTACTTTACGTTGGTATTTCAAAGAGTTACCGCTTAGACGACGTGGTAATATTTTACCTTGTTCATTTAAGAATTTTCTTAAGAAATCGACATCCTTATAATCAACGTACTTAATTCCGTATTTTTTGAAACGACAGAACTTTTTCTTTTGTTTCTCTTGCTTTACCTGGGTAAGGTATTTAATATCGCTCTTTGCCATAATTATACAGTTGCTTTATCAAGGTTCTTAAATCCGCCATTTCTCTTTACGTAGTTATACTCAACGGCGTTTTTGTCGAGCTTCGTAATTACGTGACGCATAATTTGTTCGTCACGAAGAATTTGCACTTTCAGTTTTTCATTAAAATCACTTAGTGCAGTAAATTCAACTACCCAATAAATACCAGTTGTCTTTTTCTGGATTGGATAAGCCAAAGATTTCAATCCCCATGGATTAGTGTGTACAATCTCGCCACCTGCTTCAATAACAAGATCCGAGTACTTTTTTTGTGATGCTTTAAACTCTTCCTCTGAAAGAATCGGAGTAAAAATCACCATTAATTCGTAATTGTTCATTAACTGAATTTTTAATTATAAAATGGGTTTATCCCAATGGACAATCCGAAATCGTATCGGAAAGAATCTGCCAAGACAGATTTGGGGCGGCAAAAGTAAGGGTAATCATCTGATTTACGATATTTTTTACAATAGAACATGGAAATAATTTATTAAAAGAGCTTTTAACTTAGAGATATATGAGACAGTAGCCCCTTTATATACAGGTATATACAACCGTTTTCATCGATTATATAACAAATACATGCATTTTTGAGCGATTCCTTTTCTTGGGTTACAATTAGTATTCTTATCTTCGCGGCCGTTTCAACACCACATAGATGAAGTACCTTTTATTTTGTATTCCCTTCCTTTTTTTTTCCTGTGGAACTGCAACCTCTGATTATAAAAATGCTGATAATGCACTGGATGCCGGAAGAGAATTTATAGACGCCTGTTTGAAAGGAGATTTCTCAAGAGCCGCATATTACATGCTTCCAGAAGATACCAATAAAAAATTTTTAGACGGATTGGAAAAGCAGTATCGCGAAAAAGGGAGAGATGGAAGACAACAATACCGAGAAGCCTCTATTAATATTGCAGGAATAGATAACCCTGCCGAAACAATTACAATAATAAATTACAGCAACTCTTATGACAAGGTTGGTCATAAAATAAAAGTAATTCAGCAAGAAAATAGGTGGTTGGTAGACTTGAAATACACTTTCAATCCGAATTTATAATTGCCAATTGACAATAAAGTTGTTTCTTGCAAACGTTTTCGAATAATTAATTAAATCGTTTTCTGTTTATTAAAATAAAAAAATATGATTACTACAAGCGTACAACACCCTTGGCATGGCGTTACTCCAGGAGAAAATGCACCTCGCACAGTAACTGCTATTATTGAAATTCCTCAAGGAAGCCGTTGTAAATACGAAATTGATAAAGCTACCGGGCTATTGAAATTAGACCGTATTATTTATTCATCTTTCCACTACCCTATCAATTATGGTTTTATACCACAAACTTACGGAGGCGATAAAGATCCGTTAGACATTTTGGTTATTACATCATTGTCTGTGGTTCCATTAACGATGATGGATGCAAAAGTAATCGGTGTAATGCAGATGATAGACCAAGGAGAAGCTGATGATAAAATAATTGCGGTAGCTGCAAACGATCCAACAGTGAATCACTACAACAACATTGAAGAATTGCAACCTCATTTCTTTGATGAGTTGAGGCACTTCTTTGAAGAATATAAAAAACTTGAGAAGAAAGCTGTTAAAGTAGAAGAATTTGGAGATAAAACTAAGGCAATTTCTATTGTTCAAGAAGCTATTACTTGTTACAAGGAAACATTTCCCCATTAGGTTAAAATGATAAAGATGTCTATCACAACCATTATTGTACTTATTATAATAGGTGTGGCTGCTGGCATTCTCAGCGGTTTGGTAGGTGTTGGAGGAGGGCTGATTATTGTACCCGCCTTGGTTTACTTTGTTTCTTTCTCTCAAAAGGAGGCACAAGGTACCTCTTTGGGTATTCTATTGTTGCCCGTTGGCATCTTGGCTGTGATGCAGTATTATCAAAAAGGTTACGTAGACATTAAAGTAGTATTGATTGTTTCAGCCGGTTTTCTGATAGGCGGATGGCTAGGTAGTAAATTAGCAATTTCATTACCAGTGACTGCTATTAAAAAGATATTTGCGATTTTTATGCTGCTCACAGCAATGAAAATGTTGTTTATAGACAAAACTAATGTTGAAAAAGACTCCTCGAAACAAGCAGCAATATCAGATAAAAAATAAAATAAGTAAACCATTTGGAACGTATCAACCGTACTATTACATTTGCAAAAAATAAACAAAAATGGAAGCATCATTTGAAACAAAAAAATCTACAACAAGACATTGGGTATCTTTTGTAATATGGTTGGGGATTTTAATCACCTTGATGGTTGTATACCGTGAGTTCTTTTGGTTAGCACTTCCAGGAGCTGTTACCTCTTTCGCAAGAGGGATGGATTTACTTTAATTCTCATCAAATATTATATTGCAATAATTAAGAGCAGGCAGCATTGTCTGCTCTTTTTTTTAAGTAGTTCATACAAAATATTTTTATACTATTTTCTAGCTTATTGCACTCCTCATTGCGCAAAAATTACAATATCTGTAAATATTTTTAGAATAATTAAAAAAAATACAGAATTACAGACCTCCATCAGCCAAAAATACTCTTATCTTCACAACCTAACCGTACAACTACATGCGTCTACTCCTATCATTTATTATTTTAGGTCTTTTTATTATCCCAAGTAACTTGGATGCCCAAAAAATAATGGTTACTTACAGTGGATACTCAATAGATCCTACCGCAAAAAAGGACTCAATTATGATGTCATTCCTTGGTAATTACAGGGACAGTGTTACAAGATCTATGGGTTCTGTAATTGGATTTTCGACTACGGGATTAAGCAAGCACCAGCCTGAAAGCGGATTAGGCAACTTAATGACAGATGCCTTGATAACAATAGGAGAACAAGTATTTGGACAGCATATAGATGCCGCAGTTATAAATTATGGAGGAGTACGGTCTTATCTTCCAAAAGGTAATATTACCGTAGGAAACATCTTCGAACTGATGCCTTTTGATAATATATTGGTATTACAAAGGATAAAAGGCGATTCGCTACTTTCATTCCTCCATCATATCGCAGCAAAAAATGGATGGCCTTTAAGCGGCATTACTATGGCAATTAAAGAAAAAAAAGCTGTTAATATTTTGGTTGGAGGCAAACCAATTTCAACTGATAGCCTGTATACAATTGCCAACTCCGATTACATCGCAAATGGAGGCGATGATACCTATATGTTAAAAGTTTTTCCACAACAAAAGAAAGGTTATCTAATAAGAGATGCACTGCTAGCCTATGTAAAGCTACTAACAGAACAAGGCAAACCCATTGATGCGAAAATTGAAAAAAGAATAGTTTATGCCGATTAACAGAAGAAAATTCATCCAGCAATCGGCTTTGTTAGGGGGGGCATTGCTTACGTCATCCCTACCAGACAATGCTTTTGCCGAGAATACGGCTTCCAACAATGTGCTTACCATACTCCACACCAATGATGTGCATAGCAGGCTAGATCCCTTCCCTATGGATGGTGGTAAAGTTGCAGGGCTTGGAGGTGTAGCAGCAAGAGCTAGCATTATCAAACAAATAAGGCAAGAAACAGACAATGTTTTATTGCTAGATGCCGGAGATATATTTCAAGGGACTCCTTATTTTAATATTTACAAAGGTGAACCCGAGATAAAAGCAATGAGTATGATGGGCTATGATGCTTGCACCATGGGCAACCACGATTTTGATGCTGGTATTGAGAACTTCGCAACTCAACTAAAACATGCCAACTTCCCAGTGCTACTTTGCAATTACGACTTCACCAACACACCTATGCAGGGAAAATCGGTTCCTTATAAGATATTTCAGAAAGGGAATATAAAGGTGGGTGTATTTGGAGTTGGTATTGAACTTAAAGGATTGGTGCCCGATAACTTATTCGGTAATACTATATATAAAGACCCTATTGAATGTGCCAATACGACTGTTGATTTTCTTAAAAGGCATGGTTGTGATATGATTATTTGCCTATCACACCTAGGAGATAAGTATGATGACAACAAAGTAAGCGACGAAATATTAGCAAAAGAGACTTATCATATCGACTTAATTTTGGGAGGACACACCCACCGCTTTTTTCCCGAGCCAAAAAAATATTTAAATAAAAATGGTGGGGATACTTTGGTTAATCAAGTGGGTTGGGCAGGCTTACAACTAGGCAGATTGGACTATAATTTTGAGGGATTAAAAAAGAAATATTTGATGAAAACCAATGTGGTATTGATTGGAGGAAAAAACGGAAAATAAAAATTTTTTTTTCAACAAAAAGTATCCATATTCGCAGTCCCGACCAATTTTTAACAGGGGAAATCACAATACACCTTAGACATTACTAACTGAGAAAAAACATTTGCTGACAAGAAACTTTTTAATGAATTATGGCTACTACTAACCTTTCAAAAACTGCCGAAAATGTATGGAGCAACTGCTTGAAAATTATCAAAGACATTGTTGAATGGCAACATTTCAAAACTTGGTTTGACCCAATAACACCCGTAGAATTGAAGGGTAATGTATTGATGATACAAGTGCCTAGTCAATTCTTTTATGAATACCTAGAAGAGCATTATGTAAACCTGTTGGCAAAGACACTGAAAAGAGAGTTAGGAAAAGATGCTCGTTTGGAATACAGAATAATGGTAGACAGTGGGAACGGTAGAAATGGTAGTATGGATGTTCCTACTAGTGGAAGTAAAACGTTTAATCACAACGAAATGAATTTCCCGTTAGTAATTGATAATCCAGTTAAGAATCCCTTTGTAATACCGGGTTTGAAGAAAATGCAAATAGACCCTCAGTTAAACCACAATTATACTTTTGATAGTTATGTTGAGGGAGATAGCAACCGTGTTGCTCGCAGGGCTGGCAAAACAGTGGCCGACAAACCAGGCGGAAACTCTTTCAATCCTTTGGTTATATATGGTGGTGTAGGATTGGGTAAAACACACTTAGCACAAGCAATTGGTAACGATGTTAAAAAGTTGCATCCAAACAAAGTAGTATTGTATGTAAGTAGCGAAAAGTTTATTAATCAGTTTCAAGATCATAGCCGTAACAATGCCATTAACGACTTTATTCATTTTTATCAGTTAATAGATGTTTTGATTATTGATGATGTTCAGTTTTTTGCAAGGGCAGAAAAGAGCCAGGATGCTTTCTTTGCTATCTTCAATCACTTACATCAAACAGGTAAACAATTGGTATTAACAAGTGATAAGTCTCCAAAAGACTTAGATGGTTTGCAAGAGCGTTTATTAAGCCGTTTTCGTTGGGGCTTGAGTGCAGATATTCAGTTGCCAGACTACGAAACAAGAATACAGATTCTTGAGCGTAAAATGAAGAATGATGGGCTTGATATGAGCAAGGAAGTGGTTAAGTATGTTGCCTATAATATTACCACCAATGTACGAGAACTAGAGGGCGCTTTAATCTCTCTGTTAGCGCAATCTTCTTTAAATAGAAAAGAGATTGATTTGGAGTTAGCGAAGAAGGTGCTTCGCAATTTTGTGAAGACTAGCAGCAAAGAAATTACTATTGACGCTATTCAAAAGATGGTTTGCGAATATTTTGGTGTTCATTACGATAAGTTGTTGCAAAAGACCCGTAAGAGAGAAATAGTTCAGGCCAGGCAGATTACCATGTTCCTAGCTAAATCTTTCACTAAGAACTCTTTAAAAACGATTGGCGAACATTTTGGTGGCCGAGATCACACCACAGTTATACATTCTTGCCAGACTGTAAAAGATTTAATGGATACTGATTCTGTATTCCGTGAGAACGTAATGGAGATAACCCAAAAAGTACAATTAGCATCTATGTAAGTTGAAATAAAATACTTGCCAAAATAAATATTAATCGGGCTTGTAAAATGAATGTTTCCATAAAAAGACGCTTCATTTTGCAAGCCCGATTCAGTTTACCCCCCTTTAAGTGAACTTTATTTTCAGAATTAGCGATTTTGATTTTGCCGTTTAGTTTCACATCCCTATTTTTGCACCCCGCTCTGAAAAAGGAGTTAGGACGGTGAGATGGATGAGTGGCTGAAATCAGTAGTTTGCTAAACTGCCGTACGGGTTAAACTGTACCAAGGGTTCGAATCCCTTTCTCACCGCGAGTTGTAATTATCATCCAAACGGGAAGTAGCGCAGGCCGGTAGCGCACCTGGTTTGGGACCAGGGGGTCGCAGGTTCGAATCCTGTCTTCCCGACAAACAAAAAAGACAATCAATTTTGATTGTCTTTTTTGTTTTATTAATTTCAATAAACACAAACGGCCCCCAGCAAGCTTTGAAAGCATCAACACCTTTAGAAAGAAGGCTAATCTTATTAAGTAGCGAATGCACACCCGAAAGGCAATTAGCCCAGATAGATATTTGCGCAAAACGTGGGTTAGTTAGGAACCGTGTAGATTTTAGCGATTGGTAATGGTTACACAACTTCAAAAGGACGGTTAATAATTTTAAACCCCTCAAATTAGCAATTCCTTTCTATCAAGAAATAATTACTTTACACCAAGAAGGAATTACTTTCTATCAAAAAGTAATTGCTTTCTATCAAAAAGGAATTGCTTTCTATCAAGAAGGAATTACTTTCTATCAAGAAGTAATTACTTTATACCAAGAAGTAATTACTTCCTATCAAAAAGTAATTGCTTTCTATCAAAAAGTAATTACTTTCTAACAGAACGTAATTACTACGGGTACGATTGTAATTACTAATTGGCAATCAAAAGAGAAAATCGTAGTCCCGAAAACAAGATTATTGGTTTTGTAATAAGGTAGAATAATAGGAGTAATGGGTAAGGCATAATAAAAAAAGCCCTTGAAGATTGCACTTCAAGGGCTTTTTATCAATTAAAATTGCTATATGTCTATACCCCCCTCAATTTCAATTACCACAAAAACAAAGGAACCAACCAAAAGGGAGAAACATAAAACGGGTCGTAATAGGGCTCATAATAGGTATATTCCTCTACTACCGTTTCTGTTACCACCTGCTGCCCCCCATTGTTATTATTTTGTTGTTGTTCTTGCGACCTCTTTGCTTCTTCTTTCAATAAATCTGTTAGCAACAACGCCCCCTGTTCAACCATATCTTGCATAGCATCATCCCCAATATCTTCGGGCTTGATAGCTGTTATACAAATTTTTTCTATTTCATCCCAGATGGTGTTCGATACCAAATCTAACTGCCAGCCAGTTGCTTGTGTATTAAAAACATTTTCATCTATAAAAGACATAAACACAATCTCAGCAGGGTTCAACTTCTTAAACAAAGCAACTGCTATACGCAAATCGTCAAAACGGTCGTTGTTTTTGTAATTATTCCAGGCATCATCGGTATCAAAGGCAAAATAGCTGCTAAATGCAAATTCTCCCTTCTCTAAATCCACAAAAGAATAAATATCATACATCTTCAGAAACTCTGTGTAGCGCTTCATAAAGATCCCAAAAGCTTCTTCTCCTTTAGAAGTTGACTGGTATTTGGTTCCATTAACAGTTAAGTATTCTTTTGACAATAATGAAATCAATAAGGGCTCTAGTACCTTATCATCTTGTCCTAGCATGGTGGTAAATACACGTTCTTTATTAATAATCTCGTCTAAAAGGATGATACAAGCAAAATCCTTTTTATTATTTTCTGTTACGTACATGTTTTATGAAAGTTTATTTGCGTTGCGTTTTGCCCTAATTGCATCCAAAGCAGAGGAAGAGGACGTACCCAATATTTTATTAATTTCTTGTTCGGATGAAAGCGTAGTATCTCTTACTTCTGCATAGGCCTGTGAGCGAAATTCTTGCGCAGTTACTTTGGCATCCATCCTATCTAATGTACCCATCAATCCATCGGTATCAACAGAAGACAATGTCTTGTTGATGCTCTCACTTACCTGGGCAGTTTTAGCACGCGATTTCAATAAATTTGTCCTGTTTTCGGCCTCTGCTATCTTATCTTTTAGTTGTTGGATAGCTGTTTCCATCACTGCCAAAGCTTGTTCTTCTTTTTGTGCCATCGCTGCATACTCATTCGCTTGTTTAGTAGCTTGATCGTGGCTTTCAGCAGCAGTACTAGCAAGGGAATTCCCTTTTTCAGCATCTAGTTTACCTTCCTCTACCAAGTCCAGCAAATCATTTGCTTTCTTTTCCCATTCATCCGCTTTAGAACGCGCCTTTTGTTCTTCGGCACGATGTTGCAATGCAGCCGCTTTTACTTCCGACTCGCCAACAATTGCTTGCTGGTAGTTATCTTTCAATTCCCGCAGCACCTGATCGGCCATTTTAATTGGATCTTCCAATTTATCTACGACTGCATTTGCTTCCGATTTACCAATCCTGAATATTCTTTCAAATAGTCCCATGTTATTTATATTTTATTTTAATGAAAAAACTTTTTTGAGTCGTAAGTCATACGTAAAGCATTACACCTTTAGTTCTTTTAGCTAATCACTAACCACTAATAAATAATAACTAATTTTTATCTCCTCCTTCCAAAACCACTTCTACCGCCACCAAAGGATGAACGGTGTGATCCAAATGAACTTCCTCCCGCCCCCAACGTGCTCCTCCCCATACTACTGCCCGATCCAAAACCAGAACTTCTTGGTGTACTAGTGCTGCTACCAAAACCACCCGAACGAACAGGGCTAGACGCATCTCGTGCAGAAAAAGAACGTTGCGAATGTACGGGACTACTCAAGCTACTGCGAGAATTGGCAGATGGATGAAATGATCCGCTGCCCACAGCAGGACTATAGGTATGAGTTACTGTACGATAACTAGAGGTACCATACCGATGATAATAGGAGGGATAATAGCCATAATGATACATGGGGTAATAGTACCTGTGCGGGCTAAGCATATAGGAAAGCAATAATATCTCGCCCAAGCTAAAGGAGGAATGATAGTAATAATCCTGACCACAATAAGTAGGGTTGCCCTGAATTTGCATATCGGCCCTGTCATTGGTTTGGTTGGGGGTAATATTTAAAGTGGCAACCGTAACAGAATCGGTGTTATTTACATCGTCTACCACCTGTATTTTGTTGGGCGATTCTACCACTTTTAAGAAATCGACCTTGCCGTCTTTGTCTAAATCGAGGTTGTTAATGTCATTGTCGGGCGCATTAATGGCAGATTCTATTTGTGTGGGATTGCTGGTACGCTTTACAAGGTTTGCGAAGTTATTTACATTAAAACCAGGTAGTGAATTGGCTTGTATAGAAACATTATTACCTTGATCTGGATTAGAATTAGAGCCGCAACCAAACAACGCAACAGCAAAAACTGCCAATAAAAGTATTCTTCTCATAACGATAAATAAAAAATCGAAAGTAATAAATAGTAGGCTTCACTTTCTAAACAAATTGTTGAAAATGGTTAATCTTTATGTAGACGGTAAGTTAGTGGGGATATTGTGAGTTATATGTTCTAGTTATTAGGTTTTAAATTTAAAATTTTGAACTAGTTATAAATGATGTTCGTTAGGCATAAAAAAGAAAGCGCATTGCCTAAGAAATCAACCGATATAATTTCTTACATTTAGCCCGTTTTAGTTTTATCAATTAATTGTTAGTATGAATTTTAAGAAATGGTTTCTATTGCCGCTATCAGTATTGCTTATGTCTTCTACCCAATCACAAACAGTTATTCCTTTATACAAAGGAACTATTCCGAACAGTAAACCTTGTAGTGTAGTTGAATTTTCGCCCCTTGCAGGAAGAATAGGTGGTGTAATTGTCCCTGTTTTATATGCCTATCTACCCGAGAAGCCCGATAGTGTTCGTGGGGCTGTCATCATTTGTCCCGGTGGGGGATATAGCAGGCTGGCCATTGACCACGAAGGGCATGAAGTTGCCAGAAACTACAACAAACAAGGTATTGCTGCTTTTGTATTGAAGTATAGACTACCCATCGATACCGCGTGTGTAGAAAATGCCGAAACAGTGGCCTTGATGGATGCCCAACAAGCCATAAAAATAGTACGAGACAGGGCAACGGATTTTAACATAAACCCAAATAATGTGGGTATTATGGGGTTTTCGGCGGGGGGGCATCTTGCATCTAGCCTGGGAACACATTATACGACAAGCCTGATACCGAATAAGGAAAACACCAACCTTCGACCCGACTTTATGGTGCTTGGGTACCCCGTAATTAGCTTTACGGATAGTCTGGCACACAAAGGAAGCCGCGACAATATGTTGGGAAAGAAGGCATCGAATGATAAAATCGAATTATACAGCAACGAATTGCAAGTAAACCAAAATACCCCACCTACCTTCTTGATTCATGCTTTAGATGATAAGACCGTGAAAGTGGAGAATAGTCTTGAGTTTTTTATGGCATTGAAGAAAAATAAAGTTCCTGCCGAAATCCATATCATTCAAAAAGGTGGACATGGCTTTGGATTGCACAATAAAGAAGAACCTAGTAATTGGTTGGATTGGGTATTTACTTGGATGAAAGCAAATAAATTGCATTGATACTATTAAGCGTTTTGGTACCAACCATTCTTTTTTACAACCAATCTACTTATTCGATTTATTAGACTTATCCACCTCCTACCATTCTTCATGGAGCGAATGGGCTTGCGGATTATTTTTGGGTGTAAACCTATTTTAGGACAAGTGCGGCACTAATTCTAAGAAGCTATTTCCTCTACGGAAACTTCTTCAAAACCGTCAATCTCAACAATAACTCTAGCACCACACAGGCAAGCCCGAAGAGTACAAAGGGTAGAAAGAGTTCGGAGAAATGGTGGTAGGTGGTTGTTTCAATTTTGCTTTTCTCAAGCTTGTCAATGGCATCATAGCTGCCCTCGAGGCTTTCTTTGCTGGCAGCGGTAAAGTATTGTCCGCCTGTTGCACTGCTGATATGCTTTAATAATCCATCGTTAAAACTCAACTTCCCCGTAGCCGCAGGAGCAGCATTTGGGTTACCATCGGGCACCTGGTTGGTGCCTATCCCAATGCAATATACTTTTACGCCATATAGCTTAGCGAGGTTCTCGGCAATATCGGGAGGGATGACACCGCCAAAATCCACGCCATCGGTCATCAAAATCACAATCTTGGTCTTTGCTTTACTATCCTTTAACCGATCTACACTGGTTGCTAGGCCCGAGCCAATGGCTGTGCCGTCTTCGGTGAGGTAACCGTTCTGGATACTGCTTATCTGATTCATAACAGCGTTGTGGTCTGTGGTGATGGGGCATAACGTAAAACTCTGACTACTGAATATCACAATACCTATCCGGTCGCCGGGACGCTTCTGCACAAAGTTGGTCGCTATCTCCTTCGCTGCTTCGAGCCGG
This sequence comes from uncultured Chitinophagaceae bacterium, assembly GCA_903883945.1. Taxonomy (GTDB): domain Bacteria; phylum Bacteroidota; class Bacteroidia; order Chitinophagales; family Chitinophagaceae; genus Parasediminibacterium. The sequence continues at coordinate 12,378 of CAISCV010000030.1, forward strand.
TCGGGCTTAAAGTCCTGACTCGTCATACTCCCACTGATGTCGAAACAAAGCACTACATCAATGCCTTCGCCCGACGTTTGCTCATCAGTAAACTTCTCTTGCGGTCTTGCCAGGGCAATTATCATACTCGTAAGTGCTAAAATCCTAAGCATAAAAGGCAGGGGATGAAACCGAAGCTTCCAACTGGTAGTTGGATGGAGAAATTGCAGGGTACTCACCTTTAAGGTCGCTCCTCTCCTACCCCTGCTCGCCCATTGCCAATAGATGAGATAAGGAATAAGTAGCAGCAATGGCAGTAGCCATGGGTATGCAAACTCGATATGTTGCCACCAATCAAATTCCATCAGTGGTGGGTTTATTTTGTGAAGAATGGAGGTTGGTGAGCAAAGCCTTGGCATCTACCAAACTTTGAATGCACTCCTCGGGTGTTGGGATGGACTTAGCAAACTTTACACTATCCCCCCAATGCAGCAACTGTATATATTGTTGTAACAAAACTTGGTTGGTTATCTTCTGATTAATGACAGAAATATATTCCGCCGTAGTCTTGCTATAAGTGGTGATGTGTAACTGGTTGTCGGAATAGCCCTTGCAGATAGCAATTAACTGTATAAAGAACAACTGGTATTGTTTGTCCTGATATACAGGCACTAAGGCATCTAGTTTCTGGAGGGCTTCCTCGATAGTGAGTGGTTGGGAGGGCATGGTAAGGTTACCTTTTCGTCTTCCAACCAACAAACGGATTGTAAAGAACAAAACTATCACCAACACCACTACGGCAGTCATCGCTATCCAGATGGTGTAATCTTGCTCGGGTTCGGGTTCTAAAATATCCTTGATGTCGTTGTAGTCTTTGCGCATGTGTACATCTACCGGTACCACAGTAATTGGAATCTCACGGGTTTGAAAGGATTTACCACCAATAACTACCTCAAAGGCAGGAAGGAAGAACTTGCCTGTATCGAAAGACGTGAGGGTGATTACCTGCGTGTAGGTTTTGGTGGATGAAATAGTACCTGTATCAATCGGTTGCCTCACGGCTACCTGAAAGTGCTGGAAGGTATCGGGTATAGCAAACCAGTTATCTATGGTAAGCGGTGCATTGCTAGTGGGTTCTACCTTTAGCTTCAGCTCGAATTGTTCCCCCATGCGAATCTTGTCCCGACTAACGATGGCGGATACCTTTTGGGCGGAAGAGGAAAGGGAGAGAAGAAGAAAAAGAAAGCCCCATCCCCTAAAGGGGAGAGATTGGTGAGACCTTCCACTCCCAACCCCTAAAGGGAGGAAGCAGAATAAGCCCCCACGACCAAGGGAGGAAGACTTATGATTTATAACTAACCACTTACGATTTATCCTCATCCTCGTTTGATAAAAAACTGTTGTAATACTTTAACGTAATCTTCTCCTGTAGCAATCTGTAACAAATCGGCACCTGCCCGCTTGAAGGTCTCCTTTGTCTCATTCATCAACCACAAATGTTGCTCTTGCCAAGCAGCCCTTGTTGCAGGATTGTTGGTATCCAACCACCTGACAGCTCCTGTTTCGGCATCTGCCATTTCTACCATCCCCATTTTGGGTAGGGCAGTCTCGGCTTTATCATACACCTGAATGCCTATTACATCGTGCTTCTTAGAAGCCACACGAAGCAGGGGTTCGTAATTGTTATCGGCAAAGTCGCTCAGTATAAATACAATGCTTTTGTGTTTGCTATTGTTGTTGAGGTATTGCAATGCCTTCGATAAGTCTGTTTTCAGTGCCTTCGGCTGAAAGCTCAATAATACCTTCATCATATACAAGATATGCTGCCGTCCCTTTTTGGGTGGTATGTACTTCTCTACGGTGTCGGTGCATAACAGTAACCCCGCTTTGTCATTGTTGTTTGCAGCACTAAAAGCAAGCACAGCCGTTATTTCGGAAATTAACTCTTTCTTACTCTGGTTACCAGTGCCAAACAGGTTACTTGCACTTGCATCTACTAATATAAAAACAGACAATTCCCTTTCCTCTTCAAATACCTTACTATAGGTAGTCCCCATTCTGGCACTCACATTCCAGTCGATAAACCGGATGTCATCGCCTGCATTGTATTCTTTTACCTCTTTAAAAACCATTCCCACTCCTTTAAAGGCAGAATGATATTCACCCGTAAACAAGTGATTGGTTAGTCGCTTGCTTATTATTTCTAGATGGCGGACAGCAGTTGAAGCATCCCTATCACCTGAAGGGGTGAGATTGGCAGATGTTGCCTTTAACTTTTTACTAAATAATTGTTTGAATAAACCCATAAGGAAAGTTATGAGTTATTAGTTGTTAGCTGTTAGTTGTTAGTTCGACACTAATCACTAACCACTAACTACTAACAACTATTAAGGTACTTTTACCGCTTTCAAAATATCGTCTATTATCTTTTCTGATGTGATGTTCTCTGCCTCTGCTTCGTAGGTGAGGCCGATACGATGCCGCAACACATCCTTGGCAATGGCCTTGATGTCTTCGGGAATCACGTAAGCACGTTTCTCCATAAACGCATAAGCCTTTGCAGCAAAAGCAAGATGAATACTAGCCCGTGGTGATACCCCATAACTAATCATGGTCTGCAACCTGCCTAGTCCATAATGTTGTGGGAAACGAGTGGCGAATACAATATCTATAATGTATTGTTCAATCTTTTCGTCGAAATAAATCCTCTTTACCAAGGCACGTGCAGCTAAGATATCATTGATACTCGCAACCGGATTAATCCTAGGTGGCGCCAAACTTTGCACCTGCTGACGGATAATCAATTGTTCTTGCTGTTTATCGGGATAGCCTACCACCACCTTCATCATAAACCGGTCTGCCTGTGCTTCGGGCAATGGATAGGTCCCTTCCTGCTCCAGTGGATTCTGTGTTGCCAACACCAGAAAGGGTTCACTCAAAGGATAAGATTGATCACCAATGGTTACTTGCTTCTCTTGCATGGCTTCCAACAAAGCACTCTGCACTTTGGCAGGTGCACGGTTTACCTCATCCGCCAATACGAAATTGGAGAAGATTGGCCCCTTACGAACTACAAACTCATTGCGTTGCTGGTTGTAAATCATGGTTCCAACAATATCGGCAGGTAGTAAATCGGGTGTAAACTGGATACGGCTGAACGGTGCATCAATTGCCTTTGCGAGCGACTTGATGGTTAAAGTCTTTGCCAACCCTGGCACCCCTTCCAACAGTACGTGACCATCGCTTAACAGCCCGATGATCAAGCGGCTAATCATCACTTCCTGACCAACGATTACTTTGTGCAATTCAGTTTGAAGCCTATCTACGATGTCAGATTGCTTTTGAATTTCTACTGTTAACTGCTGAATATCTTCTTGCTTGTGCATATATGAATTGTATAAAACGCTTCAACCCACTTTCTGGTGAAGTGTTACAAAGAAATACTTTAAAATGAAAGGGTAATTAAAAGTTTTAGTTAATTAAGTAGAATTATATGGATTATAACATTATACAGGCATAGAAATGCAAAGTGTCGGTTTGGATAGAAATGAATTAGCTCTTAGTATAAACAGGTTGTACCTATAAATCTTTCGCAGGAATCATTTTGATATTCCCTTTCTCATCGGCAATAACAAAAAAACTGTTCTTGGCTTTCGTCTCGGCCTTTACCTGCTGAATGGCTTTATCTAAGGCAACCTGTATTTTGGCACTTAGCTCCTCTCTTTTCTTTTGCTTTATCATTATTGATTGATTAAGTTGAATACTTCAAAATTATAGATTTGTCTTACTCCAACAATACTTTTAGCAATTAACACATAATTATCACCCGAATTATTATACACATACCAGTCATCTACTACCTCCGCATATTTAAAGAAGTTCAAGATTCCTTTGGTATATCGTCTTTCGATAACCTCCTGCGGAATGTTATGTCCTCCCTTTGCCACCCTTGTAGCCACTCTTACTTTTGCTAACTCAACCGTATTAAGCCACACAAAGAAAAAGACGAGGTCATACCCACTTTCTTTTGCCATTTTGATGAATTTTATATAAGAAAGGCCCGAAAGCGTCGTTTCAAATGCGATATCCACCATTTGCTTTACCAGATAAGCCAACCGCTCTAGCATAATTCTTCCCGCCTGAAAAGCAACGCCTTCAGGATTTAAAGGCGATAAGCCACGGGCTATCTCATAGGCATTCACAAACTCAACTGCTTTAAATACATCTGGCAGCAAATGATAGGCGGCAGTTGTTTTTCCTGCCCCATTACATCCCGCTATAATATAAAGTGTTGGCATATTGATGTGATGCTGTATCAGGAGCGAATATATAAGATTCATAGCTGTTTGCCCATTTAATAAATGTCCGAAAGCATAGTTTTGAACGTATAGACGTCTTATGAGTTGTGCTTATTCACATTAATTCATCGTTAAAAATAAGAAATTGGTTGTTAATAATATTTCAGACTCCTATCTTTGCCTATGGCAATAATAAATTCTGCTCCAGAGAGCAATTCTTCCAATTCTCGCCTATTCGGCACAGGTCTCACCTTTGATGACGTACTATTGATGCCCGCTTACAGCGAAGTACTACCCCGCGACGTAAATATCAAGTCGCACCTTACCAAAGAAATAATAGTGAATGTTCCCATTCTGTCAGCAGCAATGGATACAGTTACGGAAGCTAATCTGGCAATTGCATTGGCAAGAGAAGGTGGTATAGGTATCCTGCATAAGAATATGACCATCGAAAAACAAGCTGAGCAAGTACGTAAAGTAAAACGTAGCGAAAGTGGGATGATCATAGACCCTGTTACACTACACGCAGATGCTACCGTGGGAGATGCCTTGCGCATGATGCGGGAAAACAAAATAGGCGGTATCCCAATCGTTGATGCAGGCAATTTGTTGGTAGGTATTCTTACTAACAGAGATTTACGCTTTGAAATTGCCAACAAACACAAGAAAGTCAGCGAGGTAATGACTTCAACCAACCTAATCACCGCACCTGATGGAACAGACCTTAAGAAAGCCGAGAAGATATTGCAACAATATAAAATTGAGAAATTACCCGTAGTAAGTAGTGAAGGACATTTGATTGGCCTGATTACGTATAGGGATATTCTTCAACTGAACAACAACCCAAATGCAGTAAAAGATAGTTTTGGTCGTTTGTTGGTGGGTGCTGCTTTGGGTATTACCAAAGATATGCTAGACCGTGCAGCCGCACTACAGTATGTTGGCGTAGATGTAGTAACATTGGATAGCGCCCATGGACATAGTAAAGGCGTAATTGATGCATTGAAAACTTTACGGAAGGAGTTTAAGCATCTACAGATAATAGCGGGCAATGTGGGAACAGCTGCAGGAGCAAAAGCATTGGCAGAAGCAGGTGCCGATGCTGTGAAAGTAGGTATTGGTCCAGGTTCAATTTGTACTACACGTATTGTGGCAGGAGCAGGGGTACCCCAACTAACAGCCATTATGGAAGCATCCAATGCTTTGAAATCTACTGGAGTGCCTGTTATTGCAGATGGAGGTATCCGCTATACAGGTGATATGGTGAAAGCCCTGGCCGCTGGTGCTAATGTAGTAATGATGGGAAGTGTATTTGCAGGAGTAGAGGAGAGTCCGGGAGAAACCATCATATTCGAAGCACGTAAATACAAAGAATACAGGGGAATGGGAAGCTTGGGCGCTATGACGCAGGGTAGTGGTGACCGATATTTTCAGGATGTGGAAGATGGCATCAAGAAACTAGTACCTGAAGGTATCGAAGGCCGTGTAGCCTACAAAGGAAGCCTCAGTGAAATTGTATACCAATATGCAGGTGGGCTAAGAGCGGGAATGGGCTATTGCGGTGCTAAAACAATAGCAGACCTTCAACAAGCAACGTTTGTACAGATAACCAATGCGGGTATGAAAGAAAGTCACGCTCACGATGTAGACGTAACCAAAGAAGCGCCTAACTATAGTAGAAAATAAAGATTAACTGTAAATAACAAAAGAGCCACCTTGCGATTGCAAGGTGGCTCTTTCTATTTGGATAGCTTTTAGGTTATTATTAAGGAGCTACCAACCTAAATCCATTACCATGAATATTTACAATTTCAATCTTTGGATCTTCTTTCAGATATTTACGCAACTTCGCAATGTAAACATCCATACTACGACCATTGAAATAGGTATCGCTACCCCATATACGTTTCAAAGCTTTCTCACGAGACAATAAATCGTTCTTATGCTCTGCCAACATCTTCAACAAATCATTTTCTTTTGGCGACAACACTTGAATGTTACCATTGATAATTAACTGTCTCAACTTGGGATTAAAATGATACCCACCCATATCAAACTCAGTGTTTTCACTGATGCGGGTTTCTTCTTCATTACGTTTTAGTATTGCTTTTATCTTCATCAACAATACATCGCTATCAAATGGTTTGGTGATATAGTCATCTGCACCCAACTTATATCCTTTAATGATATCATCCTTCATGGTCTTGGCACTCAAAAAGAACAAAGGCACATCGGGATCGATATCCCTGATATCATTTGCCAATGCAAATCCATCAACATGAGGCATCATCACATCTAACAGACAGATGTCGAATTTCTCTCGTTGGAAAGCGGCGAAGCCTAACCTTCCATCACGTTCCAACACTACTTCATAGTCATTTAACTCCAGGTAATTCTTTAGTACCATACCAAGATTTGTATCATCTTCACACAGTAACACGCGATATTTTCTTCCTTCCATAGTTTAATTTATTATTTATTAGAAAATAAAGATAAAGAGTAAATACTAACTCCGAAGAACAGCGCCACAAGGTTTTGTTAAAAGCGGACTAACGCCTAGTTTAAAGGGGTTAATAATCAGTTTGAGGGGTTGCAGGCTTGTTGTTTTTGTCAATATCACCAAAGCGAAGGGCACGTATCCGCTGACGTTCTTGTAGTTCTTTCTTTATAAAATTTGCGAAATCACGATCTGCAAGAAACACTTTATTGGCTCTATCATCGGAAGATAAAATCTTCTTAAACTCAATATTGTATTTCTTTTTAACTGTCAACGTTTTCTCCTCCCCTGTTAATACATCATTCTTTGTGTCGTTCTTTATTTTCTTCAGTTCTTCGGTGTAGGCATTGTAAACAGGCCAGAACTTTTGTGCTTCTTCTGAGGTAAGGTATAAATCTTTGGTGATAAAAGCCACCTTCAGTGCTTGTATGGAAGACTGTTTGTTGGGGGGACTCTGCGCTTCAAGAATATTGATGGCAAGAAGGGAAACTAATATGATTACGCTCTTAATTCTCATGGTGATCTAAAGGTCACAGTGGTGGTTAAATTCCTTTTTTATGTCTCTTATGTCTTGATACTTCACGCAGATACTGTGTCATATCATTATCTGGAACAACTTGTGCGTCCTGCTCAAGAGATGGTGCAATACCATCGTCCAATATGATAGTCTCTGTATTGGAAGCAATATAATCGTTATCTAGATACTTAATTAAATCATCATCTGATAATTTATTTACACTCTTATTCAAATCTACATTTTTGTAAGAGGCATAATTATTTCTAGTGTCTTTGAAATAAAAAGTAGTTGCAGCCAATAAAATAAAGCCCACAATCGAAGCGGCAACAGCCATTCTTAACCAAAGCTTTCTACTAGTAATAGATAGGATGGTCGCTTGTGGTTGTTCACCTGATTGCTTCTTAATAGTAAGATTTTCGAAATATCCTTCTGGAACCTGATAAGGCAACTCCGTTGAAAGAGTAGGCAGAACAGGGGCAATGCCAACTGATTCATCCAAAGTATCTGAAGCAGTAACCCTTGCCAATATATGGTTGGATAAGCCATCAAAATAATCTTCTGGTACCGAGAAAACTGGCTGTGAAACAATGGGGAGATGTAATGCTTCTTCTGGTAGTTGTTCGAGTATACTGCTAGCAAAACGATCGAAGTAGCCTTCGGGCACGGCATAAGGCAATCCGATGCTTTGCTCCAGCACCTTCTTACCTAAACTTTCGTGTAATATAGTCTTACTATTTTTCATTTTACTTCACATTGACCGTACAGTTACCCAAATGTTTAACTATTCAAAATATAATGTTCTATTTTTTTTGCCGCATGGTGATAACTCGCTTTCAATGCCCCCTCACTTGTCTCTAATATCCTGCTCATCTTCTCGTAAGGCATGGCATCGTAATATCTCAGGTTGAAAACCAACCGCTGCCGTTCGGGTAAACTTTGAATAGCTAATTGTAGTTTCCATTCCAGTTTGTTGGCATCAAAGTTTTTATCTGCTTTGATGGTATTGCTCAAGCCATTATCATCATCTGTGAGGCTGATAGTCGCTTTCTTTTTGCGTTGTTCCAAAAAAGTAAGACATTCATTAGTGGCTATCCGGTATAACCAAGTATATAACTGACTATCTTCCCTAAAATTCTCCAACCCTTTCCAAACTTTAATAAATACATTTTGAAGAATATCATTGCTGTCCTCGTGGCTGATGACCATTTTACGCACATGCCAATAAAGTCTCTCCTGAAACTTCTTGATGATGGCCGTAAATGCCACTTCTTTCATAGAGGTGTCTCTAAAAAGATCAAGCAGTTCCCTATCTTCTAAATGCATGCAACCTTATTTTTTGGAATGTTGCTAAGATAGACTTTTTGACTATTCGAAAGTTTAAATCTGTTTTAATGCAATCTATTACTGCTTTTAAAACTCAATAGAATACAACTAATTAAAGCCTGTTGACATTTATTAAGCGCCAATTCGTTTCTTTGTCGTATGTATGTATTAGCTGGCGTGGTGGGTGTATTGTTTGTTTTTTATGCATTTATCATGCTATTGTACAAGCATTGGTTTATTAAACTACCCCCTTTTGTACCTCCATCCAGTCTTTCTCCCAAAACTTCTTTTACTATCCTTATCCCTGCCCGTAACGAAGAAGCAAATATTGCCGGATTATTACAGTCCATCATCAATCAAAAATATCCGAGTCATTTGTGGGAAGTAATTGTGATAGATGATTTTTCTACCGATGCTACTCCTGTTATCGTGTCTGACTTTGGCAAGCAATATCCAAATATCCGTCTTACGGAATTATCCAAAATATTAGATAATAAACAGCTTAACTCCTACAAAAAGAAAGCAATTGAAACAGGCATTTCATTGTCTTCAAATGAATGGATAGTTACTACCGATGCCGATTGCATTGCTGGTAAAGACTGGCTGGCTACTTATGATGCTTACATTCAGGAGAAAAATCCGGTGTTTGCAGGTGGTCCTGTGGCGTTTACCAATGATGGCAGTGCCTTGCAAACTTTTCAGTGCCTCGACTTTATGGCGTTGCAAGGGATAACAGCTGCAGCCGTTTCAGCAGGTTTACACGCTATGTGCAATGGCGCAAACCTTGCCTACAAAAAGGAAGTGTTCTATGAAGTAAATGGCTTTAGGGGAATAGACAATATTGCTAGTGGCGATGATATGCTGTTGATGAACAAGATAAAATCTGTCTATCCCAATCGGATGGGGTACGTGTTTAGTCCAAAAGCAATCATTGAAACATTACCCATGCCTACGCTGAATGGTTTTATCAACCAGCGCATCCGTTGGGCAAGTAAAACAAATAAGTATAAAGACATCAGTGTAATAGTTGTACTGTGGATGGTGTTATTGCTAAATATGGGTTTACTTGTACTCCCTTTTACCGCATTCTTTCAACCAATATTATTTGCTTACTGGCTATTACTTATCTTTCTGAAGACGTGGATAGAAGCCAGTTTCGCCGTTCATATTGCGACCTTCTTTTCAATCCCTTTATATTGGAAAAATGTTTTCTTGCAATTACCTCATATCCTTTACACCGCATTTGCGGGCTGCTTTGGTATGTTTGGGAAATATAATTGGAAAGGGCGGCAAGTGAAATAATGTTTGCAAAAAGTAAACTACAGATAAAATAGTTACATCGAAAACTTGATTGTAGTTGACCCTCATAGAACAAGCATTCATTACGCAATCTAACTATACCAAAACAAACTATTACTAACCCAACTCAACTATCTTAGCGGCTTAATGTTATACCTGCATGCAATCTGTAATAAAGGTTTCTAATCTTACCAAACACTTCAAGGGACTCACTGCTGTAAACGACTTATCTTTCTCGGTTAACAAAGGGGATGTGTACGGCTTTCTCGGACAGAATGGGGCTGGCAAAAGCACCACCATCCGTATGCTGCTTACCCTCATCGCCCCCACTAGCGGCGGGATAGAACTGTTTGGCATGAATATCAAAACACACCGTTCCGAAATATTGCGCCAAGTAGGTGCAGTAGTTGAAAAGCCCGATGTGTACAAGTACTTATCTGCTTACGAGAATGTGGCGTTGTTTGCTAAACTAAGTGGGGTAAAAGTTACCGACAAACTAGTAATGGATCAACTGGCAATGGTTGGGTTAGCGTCACGAGCCAAGGATACCGTAAAAACTTTCTCCCAAGGGATGAAACAAAGACTAGGTATTGGCATTGCCCTCGTACACAATCCGCAGTTGATTATCTTAGATGAACCCACTAACGGTCTCGATCCACAAGGTATTGCCGACATCAGAAACCTGATACTAAGTTTGAGTAAAGAAAGGGGCAAGACCATCGTTGTTTCCTCGCACTTATTGAGTGAGATAGAACAAGTGGCTAGTCGCTTATTAATCATCGATAAAGGCAAGAAACTGGTGGAGGGCAATGCCAATGAACTCTTCGACCCTGCACAAACCATCGTGGAAATAGAAACAACCGACAACGCTTTTACACTGCAACAACTGCAACTAAGTCGTTGGCAGTCTGTGTTGCAACCACAGCGTAGTCACAGCATTTTATTGAAACTCCATCGCGAACAGATCCCCTCTTTGCATAAGAGCTTGGTGGAGATGGACGTGCAGGTTATTTCTTTGCAGCCCCGTCACAATCTGGAAGACTTCTTTTTACAAATCACTTCGAACAACCAACATGTACAAGCTTTTACAAATTGAGTTATATAAGATATTCAGGCGTCCCCGTACGTACATTTCCTTCCTGGCAATCACGGCATTGGTGGGCGTTATACAGTTAGGACTCGTAAAGAACGGCGATGACTATGTAAACTTCGTGATGGGAAACGTGATGCAGTCCTTTTCTTTCGATGGGAAACTACTAAATGGCTACCTCGTTTGCTACATCCTCCTGCAACTATTATTGGTACACGTCCCGTTATTAATAGCCCTTGTAGCCGCCGACATGATTAGTGGGGAGGCCAACATGGGTACGCTTCGTTTGATGCTGACCAAACCAATCAGTCGCACCCAGTTTCTTTTGGCTAAGTTCACTGCCTCTGCCATCTATACCTTTATGTTATTGGTATGGATTGCCTTTCTCGCTTTGTTTGTAAGTATGTTTTTGTTTGGGGTAGACGATATGGTCATTCAAAAGACAAACTATCTCGTACAATTGCCCGTTGGTGATGTATTCTGGCGCTATGTGGGCGCTTTTGGTTTCGCCCTATTGTCTATGCTTTCTGTGGCGGCACTCGGTTTCTTTCTATCCAACTTCGCTGAAAACTCTATCGGGCCAATTGTGGCAACGATGAGTGTCATTATCTTCTTCACCATCCTCAGTACCATGAGTATTCCTTTGTTTCAGAAGATACAACCCTTTCTTTTTACCACGTATATGGTCAACTGGAAAGAGTTCTTTGACCCTAAAGTGAATGCAGACAATGCGGTTATAATCGGCAGTCTGCAACACCCCGACCGTATTATTCAATCTGCCTTAATATTAATATTTCATATTGTAGGCTTTGTGGGTGCAACGATGGTATTGTTTAAAAAGAAAGATATACTTAGCTAGTTGTTAGTTGTTAGTTGTCAGTCGTAAGTGAATAGTAATAAATAAAAACAAATTTTAAATGAAAAGATTATTAATAACTGCTGTTGCGTTTGTCAGTATTCAGTTTAGTGCTTTTAGTCAGGATATGACCGCTTTGGTTAATAAAGTGAAAGCTAAGCTAGACCAAGTGAACGACTATGTTGCAGAGGGAAGCATGAAGACAGATGTAGCATTCATTAAAGCGCCTGTAGGCAGGGTGAAAGTCTATTTTAAGAAGCCTAATCACTTCAAACTCAAGCGTGATGGCGGTATTTCTATCTTACCCAAAGGGGGCGTTACAGTAAATATGAGTACGCTTGTAGCAGGCAATGACTTTGTAGCGCTATCAAGTGGCGATGCCGTTATTAATGGCATTAAAGCAAAAGTGGTTAAACTAATCCCCACCACCGACAACAGCGATGTGGTACTTTCTACCCTGTATATTGATGAAACCAACCTGCTGATACTAAAGGCAGCCACCACCACCAAAGAGAATGGTTCCTTTGAGATAGAGATGAGTTATGGCAAGTTCATCAGTTACTCCCTTCCCGATAAAGTAATATTTAGTTTTAATACCAAAGACTATAAAATGCCAAAGGGGGTAGCCCTAGAGTTTGAAGATGAAGAGAAGCTTACCGATGCCGAAAAGATAAAACGCAAAAAGGGAAGAGTACAAATAAACTACAGCAATTACACCATCAATAAGGGGCTTGATGATAATGTGTTCAAATAACACATTAAATGACTTTTGAACAAATAAAAAGACTTAGTATTGCAGTACAATTTCACAAAGAAGTTGCTTGCAAAATAAGTCTGTTATGAAAAAGTTTACGTCACTCACCATCCTTGTTTTATTTCTGGTACAGTTTGTTTCTTCCCAAAACATAGCCATTTATCCGACCAATTGGTGGGTGGGAATGAAATGGAACAAAGTTCAACTGCTCATCAAAGGAGATAAAGAAGGCTTCAACAAAGAAAAGGTAACCATCAGTTATCCGGGAGTAACTATCACCAAAGTAAATACGCTAGACAATAGTAAGTATATCTCCTTAGATGTAGCCATTGCGCCCTCTGCCCAACCCGGCACTGTCAACATAAAGTTTAATGCAACTACTGTACAATGGCCGCTAAAAGCCCGTAGAAAAGGGAAAGGAATCACCTATGCACAAGGGGTTACCTCGTCTGATTTTATTTACATGCTGATGCCAGACAGGTTTAGCAATGGCGATGAAAGCAACGACCGTATTGCAGGCATGAGAGATCAAAGCCTGAACAGGGATTCTATTTATGCGCGTCACGGCGGGGACTTTCAAGGCATCATCAATCACTTAGATTATATCCAAAGCCTTGGTGCGACCACTCTTTGGATGACGCCTGTAATAGAAAACGACCAGCCCAACCGTACCGAACATGGCTATTCTTTTACCAATCACTACAAAATTGAGCCTCGTTTTGGTGGCGCAGACTTATACAAAAGACTCGGTGACTCCCTTCACAAAAGAGGCATGAAGTTGATACAAGATGCTGTTTATAACCACGTAGGCAGCTACAACTTCACCGTTTTAGATCCGCCGTGCAAGGATTGGTTTCACCAATGGCCTTCCTTTACCCAAACTAGCTTTAAAGATCAGCCTTTGTTTGACCCGCATGGTTCTAAAAGCGAAGCGAAGATTACCACCGATGGATGGTTCACCAAAGAGATGCCCGACCTGAACCAATACAATCCTTATGTAGCAAATTTCCTTATTCAACATGCCCTTTGGAGTGTAGAAGAATTTGGGGTGGATGGTTGGCGTATTGATACTTACATTTATAACGACCTTCCTTTTATGAACCGTTGTAACAATGCCCTTACAGATGAATATCCCAAGATGACGATGTTTGGCGAAACGTGGGTGAATGGGGTTATCAACCAAAGCTATTTTGTACAGAATAACCTGAATGTACCCGTTAAAAGTAATCTTCAAGCCCCTTGCGATTTTCAGACATTGTTCAATGGTATCCAACCTGCTATGATAGAAAAATATGGTTGGAATGATGGGGTAACTAAACTATACACCACCCTTGCCCAAGACATTATGTACAAAGACCCTACACGTAACGTTATCTTCCTGGACAACCATGATATGACCCGCTTTTTTAGTTATGTAAAAGAGGATGTAGACAAATTGAAGATGGGATTGGAATGGTTGTTTACCTGCAGAGGTATTCCTCAACTGTATTATGGTACCGAGATATTGATGAAGGGAGAAAGCAACCCCGATGGTTGGGTACGCCTCGACTTTGCCGGTGGTTGGAAGGGCGATCAGAAGAATGCTTTCACCGGTGATAACCTGACCTCTCAAGAGAAAGATGTGCAAGAATTGGTAAAGAAATTAGGGAACTACCGCAAACAATCTACCGCCCTTAAAACAGGTAAGCTGATGCAATACGTTCCGTATGATGGGGTGTATGTTTACTTTAGGTACGATGCCAAGCAAACTATTATGTGTGTGATGAACACGAGCGACAAGGAGCAGACTGTAAAAATAGATAAGTACGAAGAACGTACCAAGGGCTTTACCAAAGCAACCGACATAATAAGTGGGAATATCATGACCACCAATCAATTTAATATACCTGCCAAAAAGATGTGGCTATTGGAATTGGGGAAGTAAACCTCTAGAAATAAATAATTAACAAAAATCCCCTCGAAACAGTTAGTTCGAGGGGATTTACATTTTAATTTCATATTTCATATTTCCTATTTCATACTTCCTTACAGTACTTTAATGGTAATATCCGCCTTTATATTACCATCCATATTAAAGATATTCAAGAACTTCTTTGTGTCATTATCGCCCATATCAACCAGGTTATAAATGTTGTCACTCATTGGCGGAATAGTTACAAATACCAACCCCACCAAGCCATTTCTTTTCTGTGACAGAAATACTTTTAGGGGGGTGTTCAACCTATTGATAATCTGAAACTGCTGTGTAAGTGGTTTTTTATACGTACGCTTAATGCCACTTTTGGTAGTTAATTGCTTCACTACGAGGTCGAAGCTCATTTGCAACGTGTTGCTCATATAGGCTTCATCAAAATACTTCGACGCCAATGTTGGCTCCTCTTGGTAGGCATCTAATAGCAAGCCATAATTGCCTTCCATCACATTACACATATTTATGCGTGTTACTTCTGTGGCTTTACTTTCGGTTTTAGTAGAGGCTTTAGATATATCTTTTAAATTATAAGACACCAACATGGCATCGTAAAACGTTTGTATAATTGTTTTTACTGCTGCAAGGCTCGCATCGGATCCAATGTTTAACAACAATGTTTCTACTGCATCTACCCTTTTTTGTTGAGTTCCATTATTAAATGGCGCTTTCCCTTGGGAAAACAATATCTTGTATCTCTCGCTATCTATTTTGTATACGCTTTTTATTTTCGATTCCCAATCGTCTACATGCAGTGGCATACCCTTTAAGGTAACTTTCATGGTCTGTACTTTGCCCCCTTGCGTACCCGTTTGGCTGGAGTGGATGTTGTGCGAAGCCTGGTACAGATCGTACTTGGGTTTTGCCCGGTTATAGCAACTGAGTGCTATGTCCGATGTTTCGCTGTCTACAAACAGACTGTCTACGTGCTGTTTAAAAATATGCGTTGCGTTGGTGTAACTATTTCGTGTGGCAACTTCAAAACGATTTACGAATAGTGGATACTTGTTCTTGCCCATGACCGATGATTTAAAAAATGATTAAATACTGCTCGAATGTCTAAGAAACTAAGAAAATGAGGGGGCGGTTAATTGTTTCGTCCTTATCTAGATAATTTGATTGGGCGAAAGTAGGCAATTGAGAGTACAATATTTGGTATTTCGAGTAATAATGAAAAATAAATATTATTTCCCAAAATAAATTGCCATATTGGTTTCATACAAGCACTTCTGTATCCTACACACCTATATTAACATTAATATACGCATGTCTGTATCCTACACACACATCTGACTGCCAAAATATACATAGCTGTATCCTACACACGTGAATGAAGGTTCATATACGAGTGTCTGTATCCTACACACGTATATGACTGCCAAAATATACATAGCTGTATCGTACACACAGAAATGAAGGTTCATATAGGTGTGTAGGATACAGAAGTGCCTATATGAAGACTATTTAGAGCAACGCTATAAAATAATGGTCTCCTTTAGCAACTATTTCTACGGGGTTCATTAGTTTATTGAGTTTTGATGAAGGAATTGTATGGATATTTGTAGAACACTCGCCGATGTTGTGTCTTCTAGACCAACAACTATACAGGGGAGATAGAAATAACTAAATAATTGTTCTGTTGCTTGTTGTTGGTGAGGAAGATATAATGATGGCGATGGGAAAAGAGAAATGGAGAAAAGAAATATCAGCGAATCCATACGCGGCACGCGTGCGGTAGCAGCGAAGATGTTAGCGAAGTTTGGCGTGGACTAGCGGGGGCGATGCGCTGTAACTTAAATAATAAATTTGTTAAAAGTACGTTTTATGGTTTTGAATACTTCTTTACTTGTACTTTCACGCCCTCAAAAGATTATATTCTTTTAACATACTAATTTTAAATATGACATTGCCAATAAAAATATCTCCTAATCCATTAATTTCTTCTTTGGTAGAAATTAGATTTCATTCTGAATTGACCGATGCAGATATGCTATCTAGTGTATTGCCAATATTTTCCAAAGATTTTAAACCATCATTTGGAAAAATACCTAAAGAGTTAAGGGAGAAGCAACCAGAACAATTCAAATATGCACCTGATTTTATTTTAAGCAATGATATTTATTCGATTTCATTTGGGAAATATGTAATAACCTTTGAAAATTTTGGAGAATATACTTTTTGGGGGAATTACTTTGCTTTTATAAAAGAACAGCTTGCTAAGTTTTTATCGTTGAATATAGTAACAAAAATTGAAAGGATTGGTGTGCGGTATGTTAGTATACTAGAAAATGTAAACAATGCTTATGATGTACTTAACTATTTCCCTTCTCTCTCAGTGCCAGGGTATACAGAAATATTAAATATTCACCGGGCTACTTTCATTAGACAAAATTGCACGTTGCTTTTACAAATTCTAAATAATTCAAAAGTTACAAAAAATAATATTCCAAAAACTGGATGCATCATTGATATTGATGCTATTACCACTTCTAATATTACAAATGATAATGTTTATTCTATTATCGACAAGCTTCACTCAGAAGAAAAAGAATTCTTCTTTACACTTTTGAATGCGGAATATTTACAACAATTAAACCCTCAGTATAAATGATAATTGACGCATATAAAATAGAAATGCCAACATTGCAAATTGAAAAGGAGCTTTATGCAAATTGCCAACCATTTCATCCTTCTTTCTCTTTCATTGAAAATGATTTGGAGTATTTATCAAATCGCTCTTCTGAAAAGAACTATTGGGATGGTAATGGGTTGGTATTTGATATTGATAAAAATGAGCAATTTAATAATCAAGGAGCATATGAAACACTTGAACTTCCTCCATATTATACCGATAATATAAATATTCTCAAAGAAGGGTTTAATAAAGAATTTAGAAATAATCATCACTATTTCAAGCTGGAAAAGAACATTGTGCAAGAGTCGTTCGACAAAGCTGCTTCTATTATTTCTGAACTTCCTTTCAATTATGCATCTGTTGAATTTACTACCAACAAAGCGATAAAATTCAGTTTATCATTTGAAGAAGGTAAATTATTAATGATTACTAAATTTATCGAGGCAGAAATGAATGAACCGATTCTATATAGCTTCTTTGTAAACCGAAAATTAATTGCGTCCAATGTTTCAGAAATATCATCTTTCACGGCGGGATTTAAAGAATTTCTTTCGATGTAGTTTTTATAGGATAACAAATAAGTTGCAATATCCTAAGCGAATTATCCCTAGAAATTTTTATAAAGCTAAAATAGATATTCAAGGTCTTCTTAATTCTCAAGCTCTGTTCGTGACTAGAAGACTAGATATTTCATTTGATAAAGCATTTAATAAGCATGGAAATGAATTATTCATGCGTGAAGATGCTTTAGATAAGGACGATATACCAAATATGTCTATGAATTTAATGGGAGGTAAATTTAAGGATAAGGATGTTCTATATTCACCTTTTGGAGAGGGTTCTAAGAATTGGATACCTGGAACCAAAATATATTTAGATAATTTCTTGGATAAATACAAAGTATTGGCCAATTATACTTTAATATATTTCATGGTTTCGGAAATTCACAATATAACAGTTCCTTATTCTAGACCTAAAGACCGAGATTCAGAAAAGTTAGCAAAAGCTTTGGCTAATGCTACATATCCACCAAAGTCTCTTGCTGACAGCTTTGAGTTTAATGGCAGAGCATTGGTTTTACACGCTCCAACAAACCTAAATTATTGGCATACAGAATATGTCATTATGGGGAATGATGATAGGGTTCCAAAAAATAGAAGTAGTTGGCGCGAAGAACTCTGTAAATCATTAATTAATAACCTTTTAGTAGTAAATGGAGTTAATAAGTTAGATATTCCTATTACACCTATTGCTCCCCAATGGTATAAGAATTAGTAAAATTATTCCAACTCCCATCTAGCGCAGGAATGTTTGAATGTGAGCGACTGGCGCAGTGACTCTGTCCTGTGCCTAGCCGTTACTTGGTTAAATATAAAAAAAGCACACAACGACCGTTTGCCTACCTAGCTAGTACGCGTCACTCGCTAAAATCTACAAGGGCTAGTGCGCGCGTGTGGCGTGTTCATTTACCGCTAGTTAAAGTCAAATTAGGAATGTCGCATAGCCTCTCTGCTGCCGCAAGCTAAGTTGAGTGTTACCCAAGCAACTACTATTCTACAAAGTCCTACAAACTTTGTAACTTCGTTTAAATTAAATTTAATCAGTATGTTGTATGGACAAGTAAGCATTGACCCTGAAATAATGAGTGGCACACCAGTTTTTGCAGGAACTCGTGTGCCTGTTCAAAATCTTTTTGACTATATTGAAGGTGGTGAAGACCTAACTGAATTCCTCGACGACTTTCCCTCAGTTTCCAAAGATGCTGCTGTTGCAGTTTTGGAAATGGCAAAACGCTCTTTGACAACTGAAAAAGTTTTACATGAAAATTTTGCTTGATGAAAGTTTGCCTAGAAAACTTAAAATTGATTTTGGATCAGTTCATGAGGTTTGGACTGTACGTGAAAAGAACTGGTTGGGTCAAAAGAATGGAGCATTATTGAAATTAATGGTTGAAGACCATTTCGAACTTTTTATTACTGTTGACCAAAACCTACCATACCAACAGAATCTAGATCGGCTGCCATTGACGATATTTGTACTTTGCGCCGTTGACAATAGAAGAGAAACACTTTCTAGGTTAATACCTATACTTTTCGACAGACTTGCCGAAGGAAACTTGCAAAACATAATTAAGATTTCATAACATCATCTAGTCCACGTCAAACTCGTTACAATCTACAAGGGCTAGTACGCGCGTTTCGCGCGTTCATTTACCGCTAGTTAAAGTGTTGTTGTTCTATGAACTTAG
Source organism: uncultured Chitinophagaceae bacterium (assembly GCA_903883945.1). GTDB lineage: Bacteria > Bacteroidota > Bacteroidia > Chitinophagales > Chitinophagaceae > Parasediminibacterium. The sequence goes on from CAISCV010000030.1 coordinate 31,843, forward strand.
CGAAGTAAATGGTTGAAATTTGCTTTCGTATTTATCTTATTTAGTCTAAAAGAACCTATTTTTAGAAACAAAAAACAATATACCATCTAGCGCAGGAATGTTTGAATGTGAGCGACTGGCGCAGTGACTCTGTCCTGTGCCTAGCCGTTACTAAAGTTTGAATAGAGACAAGGTCCTAGCTAGTCCGCGGCAAACTCGCTACAATCTCCAGGGGCTAGTGCGCGCGTTTCGCGAGTGCATTCGCTTAGTTGTTATTAAATGAAAAACACCTAGAATAACTGCAATTAGCGCAAAATAGGTTAGTTTTGGAAAACTTAAAAAACAGTATCGTGATGGATGCGCTTGAAATTGACTTAATAAAAAAAATGTACCCCGATGAATGGGTTTTAATCGGCAATCCTATAATGGATGAACCTGAGCTAAATGTACTATCGGGCATTCCTGTATTGCATAGTAAAGACAAAAAGGAACTTTATTACTTGGGAAGAAGTAAAACTGGCGACTATAATGCCATTACCGTTATCTATACAGGTAAAATTGCATCTGCGAGGGTAATGACTGGAATCTTTAACAGCAACAAAAGATGAAATATCATTTTGAAAGAATGTTCGACTCGGGTTCTATCATCGTAAGCCTGGTTGTTGACCATAAGTATAAATTCAGGATGATACTAGATACGGGTTGTTCAAATACAACTATTGATAGCAATGCCTTATATATTTCTGGGTATGAAATGAAGGATAAACAGGGCGACGTAGAAATTGAAACTGCCAATGGAATTGTTTCTTCCGAAATATTTGAAATAAAACAAATTAATTCGCTTGGAATAATCAAGGACAACTTTAGTATTCAGGTCTATGACTTTATTGGACACGGAATATTTTCAAATTATGATGGTTTGATTGGTCTTGATTTCATCGGTAAACATGATTTTTGTATTGATTGGGTAAACAATATCATCACAATTTAAACTTCTCAGCCTAGCTAGTCCGCGTCAAACCATCTAGCGCAGGAATGTTTGAATGTGAGCGACTGGCGCAGTGACTCTGTCCTGTGCCTAGCCGTTACTAAAGTTTGAATAGAGACAGGTTGCTTACTATTTGAGAATAAGTAACAAAAGGCACCTAAAGGATTCAGGCGCCCGCTAAACTAAAATATTATACAAAGTGCAGTTTCTGCTTTGGTGCAGGGACTGCATTTTGATTTTATATTACTCGGGATTATGATATATAAAGGGTACTTTCGTGAAAATAAAAAGCGATGACAGATATCGAATTAAAGGAATTAGTGGCAGGGTTGGCAGTTTCACAAGCAAAAAATGAAGAGCAGTTTGAAAGAACTGAGGCGCAAATGCGAGAAACAGATGCTCAGATAAAACGTACAGATGCTACCCTTGAGAGAATAGGAATCACGCTAGGGAATGTAACCAATAACATTGGTAATATCACTGAGGAATATTTTTTTAATTGCTTGTTCGAGAAACCTGTGTTTGGAGGTGTAACGTACAACAAAGTAAGAAGAAACATAAGTGGGGTTGGTTTAAAATCGGAAGATGAATTTGATATTGTAATGTATAATGGGGATTCTATTGCTTTGATAGAATGTAAAAACAAAGCACATGAAAACGATTTGATGAAACTAATTACCAAAAAGGCAGACAATTTTAAAGACGTATTCCCTAGTTTTAAGGATTACAAAATCTATTTAGGTCTTGCAAGCTTTTCTTTTTATCCCGAGTTGGAGGAGTTGGCTAAACAAAATGGGGTAGCTATACTGAAACAAAAAGGTGATTTGGTTGAAATAGAAGCAGACAACTTAAAGGCCTATTAAACCCTCGAAGTAATATTATTAAGAACGCAAATTCGCAAGGTATTGCCTAGCGAGTCTGCGTCAAACTCGCTCAAATCTACAAGGGTTGGTGCGCGCGTTTCAAATGTTCTTCCCAAGCTTGCACAAGTTAAATGAGGTATCTCTCAACTTCTACAATTGTTTCCTATTTTGCTTCGGTAAAAAGTTTGTTTAGTTATTGAATGATCGTTTTTTATGTTTGTAAAAAAACAGGGCAACCAGCAATCTGTAAGCTTCGAAGATTGTATTTTTGGTGTTTAATGGTTGTAAGAAAGCGTTTAGAATGAGGTGGATTTTTGTTAATTAGTTATATCAATTTTTAAATAACCTTCCATGAGCAATAAAATAAGAAGTATAATCCTACTCGTATGTTCTTTCTTTTTTATATTGACTGGCCTTTTTTTGGCGTATAGGGATACAATAAGTATTTCTTCAATGCATGTTGTTTTTGGAACACTTGTAAAGAAAGAAAAGGAGTATAAACAAGAGGGAAATAATAAGGAATGTATTAGTCTAACACTGAAAGATGAAAAGAAGACTCTTGTACTAAGATTCCCTTCGGATAGTGATGCAAAGAATAGATTACTCTACAACCTGATAGATACAGGTAAACTATATCAGTTTTACATAAACCCAAACTATTTTGAATTAGATGGCGTGAATTATGGCTTAGAAAAAATTGACTATAATAATACTGAAGTATATAAGAAACCTCATTCAAGTCCCTTTTTTTATCTAGCTTTTATTTTAGCGTGCTTACCCTTGATGTCTGCTTGGTATAATTTAAACAAAAAGAAAAAAGAACCTACTCATGATATTGATAAGGGTGCATTTGTATTATATAAATGGTTTTCTAAAAGAATAAAACTGATAATAAGCGATAATGGAATTGGAGGAGAAACCAATTTGTTAGACAAACAAACACTGAAATTTATACGCGATAAATATGAAAATTATTTGGGGGGAATTCCTCCAATAGAAATTGACAATAAACAAATTTTTATTAAATGGGGGGAAATTGCAGGTTATCAATTTGTAATGAGAAAACCTACTGAATCATTTTATACTACCTTATTATACTACATAGATCTGGAGCTTAAAAAAGAAGCCCAGACCATAAAAATTTACCTTCCCGATGGCAATAAAAACTTTAATCTAATAAGAAATGCTTTTGATAAATATGCAAGTAACTATCCTATTCTGAATAAAGGTTTTGAACTAAAAGAAGCTATTGAACCCAATCAAGTAACTAACCTTTTTGCAACTAACACACCCAATACAAACCAATATGCTTCTGGCAAGGATACTAATATTGGGACTGCAATAAACGAATCAACTGCAACTAATGGTGTAAACAATACTATCGATAGTTTAGAGTGTGATTTTGTTGCAAAATATGGAGCAAAAGCAACAGAAATAACAAGTAAACCGCCAATAGAACAACTAGGCTGTTTTATAGCAATCCCTATTTTATTTTTAATGATTTTGATTAATTCTATTTACTACATGATAACTAGCTATATCGATGATTGGTTATCTTCAATTGGTTTCGGGAAGTATTCCCCTATAATTACACCAGGAATTATAATTTTTCTTATCATCATTGTGATTGCTATCGGTTTTTACATAAAACATTTACTGGATAATATCAAAGAAATATTTTTAACGATCAATAAAGAAAGTATATCACTCGGCACCCAAACCTATTATTGGAAAGACATTAGTAGTTATTACTTTTCAATTACTATAGTCTTGGAAAACCGAGGGACAGATCATAAGGGGAATAGCATGGGCACTCGCGAAATTGCAAAAACTACCTTAGTGATCTATTCAAAAGATGGCAGTCTATTAACTAAAATTAAAATTGAAGATAGTTGGGACAAGACAGTTACTGAAATTCATAATGCCATCATACATGCTACCGCCGGGTTGGAAATTGAAGACGGTGGATTTATAAAAGAATGAGAAAGTAAATAATTTAATATATAGTAACAGGTTGTTAGGTACTACTCAGCTAGTCCGGGTTCAGCTCGCTAAAATGTAGAAGGGATAGTGCGTTTCGCGCGTTCATTAACTGCTATTTAGCGTGTGAATGTTCGATGAAAGTAGCGAAGTAAATGATTGAAATTTCCTCTACTATTTACCTTGTATAGCGGAGGTTGGATCGAATAAATTAGGTTTGATTTATTTTAAGCGGTTGGCTTGAAGGACTCTTTTATTTTGCCACACAAATCGGTGTCTATCATTTTGATAGCGATGGCAATCATGTTTTTGAAGGCTTTGGCAGAACTGATGCCATGACCAATAATTACGGGTTTGTTTACGCCCAACACAGGAGAACCCCCATAGTTTTCGTAGTGAAAGCGGTTGAAATAAACATCATCCTGCAAATTCTTGGCAACCATAATATCGTAGACACTTTCGGCCATTTTTAATATGATGTTTCCGGTAAAGCCATCACTAACCATTACATCGGCTTTGTCATTAAACAGGTCGCGTCCTTCGATATTACCAATAAAGTTGATGTGGTTATTTTCTTTTAATAATGGATAAGTAGCTTGTGATATAAGGTTGCCCTTTCCTTCTTCCTCTCCAATATTCACCAATCCTACTTTAGGGTTGTCCACATTGTAAATATACTGCGCATAAAGGCTTCCCAATACGGCAAACTGGTTCAGCTGCTCGGGTTTGCAGTCGGAATTCAATCCCGCATCTACCAATATGCCATCACCCCCATTCATCTTTGGTAGAATACCACTAACGGTTGGTCTAAACACACCTTCAATAGTCTTTATCATAAACATGGCACCTACCAACATGGCACCTGTATTGCCTGCGCTGATAAAAGCATCTATCTTACCCGTAGCTAAGAGGTGAAACCCTATGGATATAGAGCTGTTTGGCTTTTCTTTGAAGGCTTTGGTAGGATGCTCGTGATAGCCAATAACTTCTGAGGCATGTACCAAATGCAGATAAGGTGATGAGATATTATGCTCTTTAAACAAAGAGTTTATAATAACCTCATCACCTATACAGAATATATTTACTTCGCTTGTATTGGCTTGCAGATGTAGGAATATACCATTCACCGCTTCTTGCGGTGCAAAGTCGCCTCCCATCATGTCGATGCCAATGTTCATGTTTGGAAAATATAAGTAACCTAAAAGAGTGTTTTAAACGACTAAGCTTTTAACGGAGCTTTTTCAGAAACTAACTTCCCTTTGTAGAACAACTTTCCTTCACTCACATGCGCACGGTGACGAACATGAATTTCGCCCGTTGTAGTGTCTTTGCTCAATGTAACTTCTTGTGCTACATAGTGTGTCCTTCTCTTAGCACTGCGTTGTTGCGAGTGTCTACGTTTAGGATTAGGCATAATGTGTAAATTTTATTTTATGAAAAAAACTATTTTATTATAACTATAAAACTATAATCTATTTTAACCCTTTAAATTTATCCAACCCTTTCCAAATGGGGTTCGATAGCTTATTTGCATCTTCTTCCATCTGTTTCAGCTTCTCTAACACTTCCATATTGCATTGTGCTCCACCAAACTCACTTTCGGCACACATTTTTTGCAGAGGAATGGACAGGGTTACAAACTCATAAATCCAATCTGCAATTTTCAAATGGCTCTCTCCCCTGCTTATGTAATATACATCGGGGTCTTCCTCTTGCAAGTTCATAGTATCGGGGTCATCCACCATTTTTACAATGATATTGAATTCCTCCCACAATTGCTTCTTTAGTGGATTGCTACATCGGTCGCAAACAACTTCTGCAAAGCCATCTATATCAAACTTCAGCTGCAAGAAACCGCTTTTCTTATCTAACAGCAATTTAATTTTCGCAGTACAATTTGTAAAATCATCTTGCGAATAATCTAAAAAGAACTTGTTATCAATATTGTATTCAAACTCATGAACACCCGGTCTTAAACCCACGAATGCTATCTCAAACTCTCTACGGTTGCTCATGTCCGCTTTTTTGGGTGGGCGAAAGTACGATTCAAATTTGGATTGACAAAAGGAAAGTTTTGTTTTATGCAAATAATAAAGATATTTACACCTTAAACTCAGGTTTTTCAATAGAACTCTACTACAATGCTCATCTGCTTCAAATACAATTATTTGCTCGAATTATTCTCTTTCAACATAAAATATTATGCCTTCAATTAAAAAATCTGCTCAAAGACTTTTCTTTTTTGTATTTGAGACTTTCGTAACGAATCTATTGCAAAATTGGGGTTTAAATGTATAAAAACAAGCAAATTTCCTCATTTACATGTTCAAAATGGCTTCAATGGGTTGTTCCCATCTTGCTTGTCCTCAGTATAAGAAGCTTTTCTTTGTTCCCCAACTTGGTAGAAACATTATATGCTACAAGTTTCTATCCTTACTTTGCCCATATACAACGACTTTTATTTGGATGGCTCCCTTGCAGCTTAGGTGACATCTGTTATGCAATGTTCATTGGCTATTTGTTATTGTTATTTGGTCGTTTTATTGCCGCTATATATAATAAAAAGATTAGTAGACAGAATACTAAAAAGATAATACTGCAAGTAATAAAAGTACTGCTATGGTTGTATATCGCATTTAATATTCTTTGGGGTCTGAATTATGAAAGGAAAGGTATTGAAGACCAATTGAAATTAAAAAATACTACCTATACGACGGATGCGCTGAAAGACCTGTTGTGCGACGTTACAGAACAATTGAATTCAACAAGAAATGAGTTAGGTGATAGTACCTATGTTTATCCTTCAGAAAAGGAAATTATCAGCCTGTCTTACGAGGCTTATCAGAACGTTAAGGCTCAATATCCTTTTTTAATTTATCACAACTTATCCGTAAAACCATCCTTGTTGACCGAGATGGTTAGCTATGCCGGCTATTCGGGCTATTACAACCCTTTTACTGGGGAGGCACAGGTGAATACCGATTTGCCTAAGTTTTATATGCCCTTTGTTACTTGTCATGAAATGGCGCATCAGTTGGGATATGCAAGCGAGAGCGAAGCAAGTTTTGTCGGTTTTTTGGCAGCCATTCATTCCAATAAACCCTTGTTTAGGTACTCGGCTTTGTTTGAACTATTTCTAGTTGCCAATAGCGAGTTGTTGCAACGCGACTTCTGGAGTGGTATCTTAAACCTAAAATCCTTACACCCATCAGTTAAAAGAGATAGGCGGATATATAAGGAGTTTATTTTGGGAAGGCAGAACAATGTAGAACCTATCATTAAAAATGTATATGACCAATACCTGAAAGCCAATCAACAACGGAGTGGCATAAACAGTTACAATGAATTGGTGGGATGGGTGATTGCTTATAAGAGGAACATTTGCAAACTGTAAGACTGTTGTTGACAATTTTTTCAAGTAGATAGATAGCTTATTAAGAAATAGAGAGTAGATATGAGACATTGAAGGTGCTACCTTTTCTAGAAGTACTGTTAAAGTATCGGAAAGTACTATCAATGTGTTAAATATTGCTTTCAATTTATCGGAGTGTCCTCTTAATTAGCTAAAGTCCCTTTAGGGAGACATATCGTTAAAAGTTTATAGAGAAACCGTTATTTAAAACACCCAACCTTAGTATACGTCGTGCCTACGGCACTTTGAACTCTCCTTTTGTTAGTTTACTAGCAATATTTTTACATTAAGGTATTTTCAACCCTTGATTCGCATAAATTATCTTATTGTCATCTGGATGACGCTTACAGATACGTGTTAACAACTTTTGTAGCGTTTTTGAATCTGTTCAAAAGCCTTTAACTTCATCGCTGACTAGCTGATTTATCATTTCGGAAACCAAAAATCACTTTTAGAAACATTTCGGAAACCTTCTGAAAGCTAGGAAATGGATATAGAGGCTATCATTGCTTTTTGTAATAGAAAACGATAGTTACTTACTAAGGGTAAAGCTTTTGAGAATTGTCTTATTGAATATGTTTCCACTTTGATTGTTTACCTAAGTACAGATAATGAACACTATTCACTTTTAGGTATAGATCTTCTAGCGAAAGATAATGTTTTAATAACAGTAAAATTACTTATTGGTAGAATCTTGATTGCACCTTTGCAGACAGAAAATGTGTATAGTTGTAATGAAATTGCAGACACAATACTTACACAATCAAAAAAATGAAAAAAAAATGACATTTCAGGCAGCACGCCCGAAACAAATAGCATCTTTACCGACAGATAGTGTTTTTAGTAATGTAAAAAGACACTTAACTGAATAATTTTTTTGTACTTAAAAAGGTTATACAGGTGAACTATAACAGCTTTTATTGTTGTAGATTAGTTTAAGTAGAAAAAACAAAGGAAACATTTGTACACTACCTGTTTACTATTACACTTTTTAAATTAAATACACATTTCATTAATACACACAAAAAACAAACAATTTAAAGCAATGAAAAGAAAGTTTACACTCAGTAAAACACTCATTACAGCTTGTATAGCTGCTACAATCGTGGTTATTGGTTCTTCATCGGTAAAAACCAACCAAAGTCTTAACCATACTGCAGGTTCTTCTGTGTCGGGCAGTACCGGAGGTTGTGGTTG
>CAISCV010000031.1 GCA_903883945.1 uncultured Chitinophagaceae bacterium
GCCTTTTGATTCATATAAGCTAGCATCTACCTCTCGCAAAATCTTGTTATGCTCTTCAAGTACAATCTCAAAATAGTGTTGCTTTGTTTGGATATCACACAACTCAAACAAATCGATAATACTAAAATGTTCCAATAAGCCTTTGGGCAAAAAGTGACTGATAAATTCTATTTCCATCTATAAATACTGGCACTAAAAGTAAGGATGCTCCCCAATATTTATTGGTGATCCGATATTTCTCTTATTCCTTCTTCACCAATGTAGTGGCGTTTAACCATGGCAACATCGTCAGCATTTATCAATTTAATATCAGCGTAAACAAGTCCCATTATTTTTATTTTTGGTAAATACAGCCAATGTGTTTTGTATTTGTTATTTATACATTTACGCTCGCTATCCAATCTGAAAGCATCGCATACTCAAACTACCAAACTCATATCCTTCATAAATATACTTGATAGGCTCCTTTTCATTTGCTAGTCCTAATGTGTACAACATGGGCAAGTAGTGATCGTTTGATGGAACCGATAACAATGCAGGTTTCCCATACTTTTCATATTCTACCAATGGCTGAAAGTTCCTGTTGTTGATGTTGTTCTTTACAAACTCGTCAAAATCTAATGCCCAGTCAAAAGGTTTTCCGTAAGCATTATTCCAATCTAGTAAACGCAGATTATGAACAATGTTGCCACTACCAATAATCAGTACGCCCTTTTCTCTTAGTTTACTCAATTCACTCCCAAGGTTATAATGAAAGGAGGGTGGCTTGTCGAAGTCCATACTCATTTCAAACACAGGCACATCAGCAAGTGGATACAGGTGTTTCAACACCGTCCAGGCACCATGATCCAATCCCATGGCAATATCTTCTTTAATGGTTACAGATGTTACGGTGTTCATTAACTCTTTTGCTAGTTCAGGCGCCCCTTTGGGTTCATACTTTACCTCGTAAAGCTTTCTGTCGAAGCCACTAAAGTCGTAGATAGTTGGTGGCCAGGGGTTGGTGCTTACAAAAGTGCCCCTCGTTTGCCAATGTGCAGATATAACCAGTATGGCATGGGGTTTCTCTAAGGTTTTGCCTAACCTGTTTAGAGATTGTGTGAAGCTGTTGTCGTAAATGGCATTCATGGGGTTGCCATGACCTATAAATAGAACGGGCATCCTTTGGGAAGGCTGAAACCCATCTGTAATTGTCTTTAATTCATTTAAGTTCATAGCATTTGCAATTAATGGCATTCCTGCCAGGTGTTTAATAAAAGACCTCCTCTTCATACCTGTTTCTCTTTAATCAAAAAGAATACATAGAAAAGAATCGCAAAGTTCACTCTTTTTTATAAAGTGGTATGTTTATCTCTAGAGGTGATAACGAATTAAATAAACAGTTTACTAAAACATTTTAAAACTATGCTACATTAAAAGTAAGTAAATCTATTCAATTTTTAATGACAGAAATTCCATTACAGAGTCATGCACAAGACTTCGAGACAATCATGAGCTAGATTCAGGAACTAGTGGTTTGGTTACGATTTGAACTAAGCGAATGCACATGCCACAGTCGATGCGCTAGCCTTTGTAGATTTTACCGGGTTTGACGTGGACTAGCAAGGACACCCTGATTTGACGTGCGGTAGCGGGTAGGTCCGAAACTACTGCCAAAAGAAAGCAAAATTGCTGAATTACTTCCGTCTGCAAGCACTTTACTAAACACTTTTGTTAGTAGCAGTGCGTTATTTTACGTTTTAAATATTTTAGTTCTGTGGTATTCTAAATATTCTTTGTTCAACTCTTTGATTTTAGTAGGATTTAGTTGTTTTCCTTCTAATTGTTCAAGCTTGTTTTTTAACTCTTCTGACATTTTTGATTTGTCAGATACAACTATAACTTTTAAATCATTTGTAAAAGAAATAAAACCTTTGTCGAATAGTGCGTCAATCTCAATGTAAAGACATATTCCATTTGAAATATCACCTCTATAATCTTTATTATGAGCCCAGGGTACTATATGACTTGCAGTCAATAAAGTTTGTTCCGATATTCCTATCAAAGCACACTTGTTCCCAAAGTTCTTAAGTACTCCATTTCTGAATTTTGATTGACCTAATCTAATATTTATTTCAGCCTTAGCATTTTCTATATAGTAGTCATCTGAAACATCAAAAGAAGTGGTAATTACTAATGGTAAAGAATAATAAGGAGTAACGTCAACGGAAAGTTCAGAGTTACTATGCATTAAAAATTTGTGTTCTAAAATAATAGCTGTCCATCTGTTTGGATATTTGCCTGTTGTTTTATGTTCGGCTACAAATAAATGCTTTAGTACTTTAAAAGGGATACAATAATAATCATTTTCATTTTGTTCATCTGTCCAAATAACAATATTGAAATTGTCACTAAATGATTCTTTAAGCTTTGTAATTACAGTATCTTGAAAACCACACCATTTATTATCTGCATTTGCTTTTAAAACATAATTATTCCCTTTATCAGACCAATTTTTTATATTAAGTGCTTGGTTCATATTAATTGTGCTTAATCGTTTTATTACATTATCAAATTTCAGGGTGTTCGCTTGCATTGCCACCAACTCTTAGAAAAGTATCCGCGATGCCCCCAAAAGAACCCCGCATAGAAGAATCTTGCGGGGGGCATTGCGGTATACTTTTGGGTTGACTGACATCGCCGTAAAGACTGTACTTAGGGAGAAAGTATCGACCTGCTCTATAATCCTTGATACCCTTTTTGAAGTATAGTGCCGATTATACTTGTCTTTTTTGAAGTTGTCAGCCGCTCAAAAGCTACTTTTATACCGTAAATGTAGTGGTATTTCTTATTTGTCATCCTCTTGCTCAGGGCAAACGCATCTAAATTTAAAAAAGGTTTA
>CAISCV010000032.1 GCA_903883945.1 uncultured Chitinophagaceae bacterium
CCCTCCACTAGTTCTGTTTCCCCATCCATCACGTTTCGTTGTCCCCTTGTACTTGTCACATCTGCATAAACAACCGCCACCATCCGTTGCGTCAGTCGGCTCACCATCCTGCTGTCTTTGTTATTAAGGATTACGCCCCTAAACGTTCTTCTCAGGATTCCTCCCACGTGGGCTGCGTGCCCAAACTCAACCCCATTTTCACGGGTACGGATAAAGTTTGGATCTGTTGCTATCCTTGTAGCATCCAACGAAGTTTTTTCCTTCGCCATGTAACCGTCCTGTGTCTTGTAGAACGTAATGTTGCCGATCGTTCCGGCCAATTTGATAATCCCCCTTTGCTGTGCCATGCTCTTTAAATTTTATTAATAAATGAAAAAATACCTCTTAAATTCCCCAACTAATCACTAACCACTAATAACTATTTGCTAGTTCCTACAATTGTCATAAAGCCGCTTGTTGCGCTTATCCAGTTTGCGATACACCCAAGGGGGGATTGGCTTTGCACATTGCCATAAACCCAAACCTTTATCCCTTGCAGCAGCTTCATAGGTTGGTAGCAGTTCATCTCTTGAATAGGCAACATAAAACCAAGCCCAACCCTTACTAATCATGAGGCTGTCCAATGCCATCCCATGAATGCGGATACTGCCCATAGTCCTGCCATACATATCAATCCCAAAGGAATCCAATTGAACAGTTTGATTAAGCAGCAATAAAGCCACGCTATCCCTTGCTACAAAACCAAAGCTTTGCCCAAGCTCAGGGGCATCAATGTTTTTAAGCCGGACATTCAACAGCTTGCCATGGAATAGCACTTTGTAAGTGTCCCCATCATGCACTTTGGTTACCAGCTAGGCAGGTGCTAAAAAGTGGCCCAGTAACGCAAAAACTAAAATAATTATCTGTTTCATAAAGCAAAGCTGAGGGCTAATCAAGCGCACAAAATCAAGGCAGTTCCGTTATCTACCCTTATTGCTGAAAGACGCAATAATTACTTAAACTAAATGCTTTAGCAAGCATTTATCTTTGCTTGTCAGATATATGTCAAGCATTGTAATGGCATAGGAAAGGCATAGTAAAGGTATGAGAACAGAATTTGTAAGGCTTTGTGTTTACCCCAAAGATGTTCAGCGCATCACAGGCAAAAGTGAGCGCTACAGCAGGATGCTTTTGCAGAAGATCAAGACAAGCTTCTCCAAGCAAGAACACCAGTTTGTAAGCATAGAAGACTTCTGTACCTACACCGGACTAAAACGAGTAGATGTACAACCATTATTGTTGGGGTAGAAATAAGTAAACACTAATAATTTAACATTACCCTATTGAATATGAACTCCAAATCATGCTTATTTAGCTTTAGCAAGAACTTCATCTTTACTAAATGCTTTTGCTATCTTCTGTGAATGACCAGCGGCAAAAAGTTTAGCTTTCAGGTCATTCATATCATTACTAACCTTTTGTGCAACCACTTTCGCATAAATCTGAGTAGTCCTTATGGAACTATGCCCAAGTAAAGCACTTACAGTTTCTATAGGAACACCATTACTAAGTGTTACAGTTGTTGCAAAAGTGTGTCTAGCCGTATGGGTTGTCAGTACCTTATTAATACCACAGATAGCTGCAACTTCTTTAAGGTAGTCATTAAACTTTTGGTTACTATGAATTGGGAATATCTTGTTGTATTTCATGCAATAGGGGTGGGTTTTATACTTGTTAATTAGTTCCTCCACTATTGGTAGTATGGGTACATTTTCCTTGCACTCTGTTTTAATACGATTCTTAATAAACCACTTCTGGCCATCAATCATAAACTGAATGTTCTCAGGTGCCAACGCAGCTGCATCTTTATAAGCATAGCCAGTGAAGCACATGGCCACACAACAATCGCGCACTTCCGCCAATCTTGTAGAAGAAATGGGTGTACTAATTAGGATATTCAATTCATCCTGCATAAGTCTTTCCCTCTCTGTATTATGGTAAGAACACCTGAACTCTGCGATAGGATTTTTCATTAACCAATCCTTTTGCACACACAAAAGCAATATCTTCTTAGTATTTCTAATGTGCTTCATAGCACTATTGTTTTGAAGTTTTTGTGTAACTGTCAAGAAGTGTTCGAAGTCTTCAGCAAACGAGTGTTTTATATTAGCTAAGGGAATATCGGTAAGATTGAATTCCTTCTTTAAGAACTTCTTCAAATGATCAACTGTAGTTTTAAACTTAACCAAAGAAGCCCCAGCCCTCAAGCCTGCTTTTACCTTTTGTTCAAACTGTTCATTATGGTAGGTAAACGCATCCATGATTGTTTTTTGGTGGTCAGATTTACCTAAAAATGCATTCTTCACCATTTCAGGGGTTACATAATCAAACTGAGTAATCAGTATATTATAATGCTGCTGAATCTTTCCTTTAACGAGATTGATATAGTTGTTTACAGTTTTAGCATCTTCTGATGTTCCCCTCAGCATTCCACTCTTAGGATTAAATTGTGTTGGATTAATCTTTTGTCCCATTGAAAATTGAGCCCTAACCCCTTCAATGGTCAATCTTACATAAATTGGTGCTTTCCCTGTCTCGTCCGCTTTGTCTTTCCATACCCAAAACAAAATGGAAAGATTCTGATTTACTTTCATTTCCTAGAATTTAAGTTACCGAATAAATTTTTGCTAAGCGTATTTAAACATCTTGCAAAAGCCCTGAAAAGCTTGACAGCAAAGCTTCTTGGCTAAATCGGTAACCTAAAGGAAACGAATAATAAGGATACCGAAATGGATACCTTACAGATTGGTTTTCTTTGGTATGGAATAACATCTAGAAATGAAAAAAGCCGCAAGAATAATACATTCTATGCGGCTTTAATACCTTTTGATAACCTAATTGCGGACCGGACGGGACTCGAACCCGCGACCTCCGCCGTGACAGGGCGGCATTCTAACCAACTGAACTACCAATCCTAAAGAACTTCCTCATCAAACTTAGCGTTAACGTTTCGTTTGTTTCGGGGTGCAAATATAAGGGGATGCATTCCAAACAAACAAATCTTTCTTAAAATAAGTTCATCCCGTACTTTTACAGCTCAATTAGAGAATTTATGCCGCAGTACCCAAATAGACAGTTCCTTGATTTCGAACAACCAATCAAGGACTTATATGAGCAAATTGAACAAACTAAAAAGCTTGCTGAGAAAAATCAAAAGATAGATTATAGCTCTACCATCACTCAAATAGAAGCGTCGATTGTTGATAAAAGAAGAGAAATTACCGAGAATCTTACTCCTTGGCAGCGTGTGCAATTGAGCCGTCATCCAGACAGGCCATATATGTTAAAGTACATTGAGAAAATGACTACTAACTTTATTGAGTGTCACGGCGATCGGAATTTTGCAGATGATAAAGCAATGATTGGTGGCTTTGCAGATTTAGATGGAGAAACTGTAATGCTTATAGGGCAGCAAAAAGGACATACAACCAAAATGCGCCAACTAAGAAACTTTGGGATGGCTAAACCAGAGGGATACAGAAAAGCTTTGAGATTGATGAAACTTGCCGAAAAGTTTGATAAACCAATTATTACTTTTATTGATACACCCGGTGCTTACCCAGGTTTGGAAGGTGAAGAGCGTGGACAAGGTGAAGCTATAGCAAGAAACATTTTCGAGATGATTCGCCTTAAAGTTCCAGTTATATGCATTATTATAGGCGAAGGTGCCAGTGGTGGTGCATTAGGAATTGGTGTGGGGGATAGAGTTTTGATGATGGAGAACACATGGTATACGGTTATCTCTCCCGAAGGTTGCAGCTCTATATTATGGCGCAGCGTTGATAAAAAAGAAACAGCTGCGGAACAACTTAAACTCACTTCAATTGACATGAAAGGGTTTGGCTTGGTAGATGAAATAGTTCCTGAACCAATAGGTGGTGCTCATTGGGACTATGTAGAAGCTGCCGAAATGTTAAAGAAAGTTATTCTCAGCAACCTAACAGAAATAAAAAAACATTCCCCTAAGGTTCGTATAAACAAGCGAATTGATAAGTTTAGTAAAATGGGCTTTTGGGAAGACATTCCAGCAAAAGAAGTACCCACAACACTTGTTGAATAAAAATTAAACTGTATTTGATTAGCACTGAAAATAAAGAATATAGATAAAGTTTATATTCTCATTTATCTTTTTGCTAATATTGCCGCCTCTTTGGATATTAAAAAATTAAATCGTAAGATGTCTTTACGTTCTACTCTTTCAGGTACGGGGGTTGCCTTAATTACCCCCTTCAGAAGCGATTTGTCTGTAGATTACCCTGCCTTGGAGCGGGTTATTAACCATGTCATAGCTAGCGGTGTTGACTATGTTGTAATCCTTGGCACCACTGGCGAAACACCTACCATCTCCAAAAAGGAGAAGATTGAAATTCTTGAATTCACTTACAAAGTTGTCAACGATAGGGTGCCTGTAGTTGTGGGCATTGGTGGAAACGACACGTCTAGTATCATAAAAGATTTGCAGACTTTTCCACTTTCAAATGCTACAGCAATTTTAAGTGCTTCCCCATATTATAGTAAACCTTCACAAGAGGGTTTGTTTCAACACTACAAGGCGCTTGCAGAGGCTTCTCCCCTACCCTTGCTGTTATATAATGTCCCTGGTCGTACTGGTAGAAATATTAATGCTTCCACTGCTCTTCGTTTGGCACATGAAGTACCCAATATAGTAGGCATCAAGGAAGCGTCTGACGACATGAACCAGTTTATGCAGTTGATTAAAAACCGTCCTGAAGGCTTTTTAGTAGTGAGTGGAGATGATGCATTGATTCTTCCACAGATTGCTTGTGGTGCAGATGGAGTTATAAGCGTTGCTGCGAATACATTTCCTAAAGACTTCTCTGCCATGATTCGGCTTGCACTTGCCGGTGATTTTTTATCGGCCAGAAGCATACATTATAAACTATTAGATGGCTACGACATGCTTTTTGAAGAAAACAATCCTGCTGGCGTAAAGGCATTTATGTATGAACAAGGAATGATAGAAAACATATTACGCTTACCACTCACCCCTGCAAGCACTAACTTACAAGAACGCATCAAAATTTTCTTGAAAGCTTTATAAGTATACATTCCTCATACAAAAAAGCCTGCTTGTAATAATCACAAGCAGGCTTTTTATTTGAATTTGCCTCTCTTTGTTTAAATTAAGATGCTTTTACTTCTGCTTCAACCTTTGGAGCAGTTGTTTTTTTGCTATTCGCTGGACGGCTTTTGCCGAATGAACCTTTGAATCTTTTACCCTTTGCTGTTTTTTTGTCGCCTCTTCCCATAATAATTATTTGTTTTTTTGTATATTTTGATGCGAAAGTAAAAAACTTTGCGCAATCGCATCACATTAATATTACTTTGAACTAAATACTCGCACTCAACTGCTTACCGGCTTTGAACTTAGCTACTTTCTTTGCTTTGATTTTGATAGCCGCACCAGTTTGCGGATTACGTCCCGCTCGTGCTAAACGAGCCGAAACGGAGAAAGTACCAAAATCAACCAAAGTAACTTTTCCGCCAGCTTTTAATGTTTTAGTAACCGCAGCAGTAAAAGAATCTATCGCTGCATTCGCTTGTGTTTTTGTTATACCTGCATCTTCGGCAATTTGTGCAATCAAGTCAGCTTTGTTCATGAAATTTTTTTTTGTGTTTTATTAAAGTTCCAAATTTATTGGGTTTTATCATTTTTTGTGATATTTATTTTAAAAAAGACCATTAATAGGATAAAATCGTATTAGAATTACAATAAATGATTGCATTTGGTCAATCAATGCTTTCCATCAAACTTCTAAAGCTTATCATTTTATCGCCCCAGCTACTAAAAGCATCTTCACGTAGGGAAGGTGCATACGCTTTCAGATAATGCTCATACGCTTGTCTGTCGGGCGCATAGAACTGGACTGCATAGGTAACACCATCCGATTCATCTGTTTCCAACAGCTTCACAAACTGGTATTTACTAAAGCACCCTTTCTCCATTATTTCTGGCAGATGTTTCTCTTTCATCCAAGCCAACCATAGTTCGCTGATACTATGGGCTACCTGTGTGGTAATATTATATATTATCATAACTAAAACTTACTATACAACCTCCAGTTCCAGATAAATAGGACAATGATCGCTATGTTTCACATCTGGGTAGATGGTTGCTTCTTTTATCCGTTCTTTCAAGTTATCCGTTACACTTATATAGTCAATCCTCCAACCTTTGTTCTGCAATCGTACTGTAGGAAAACGCTGACTCCACCAGCTATACGCCTCTTTTTTATCTGGATTGAGGTATCTGAAACTATCTGTCCAGCCTCTCTGATAAAATCCAGTAAGCCACTCTCTTTCTTCGAGTAAGAAGCCTGAAGAGTTTTTGTTTCCTTTTGGATCGTGAATATCAATTGCATTATTGGCAATGTTATAATCGCCAGTTACAATCAACTTTGGGCGGGTCTCTTTAAGTGCCTGCAGGTATCCATCAAACTCCCCCAACCATTGGTACTTGTACGCTTGCCTTTCGTCGCCACTTGTTCCACTGGGATAATAAGCGTTTATCAGCGTAATATCACCAAAATCTACACGTATTACCCTTCCCTCAAAGTCGCTCTGTTCTATACCGCTACCATAAACTACATTGGTGGGTTTTATCTTGGTAAAAACAGCAACACCGCTGTACCCTTTCTTTTGGGCAGAGAACCAGAAAGTTTCGTATCCCAATGCCTCTATAGATGTGAAGTCTGCATCCTCTTTGTTGGCCTTTGTTTCTTGCAGACAGATAATATCGGCAGGATTGGTATCCAGCCAATCGATAAAGCCCTTTTTGATGGCTGCTCGTATGCCATTTACATTGTAGGAAATAATACGCATTACAATCTAGTTGATGATTAGGCTGCTAAAATACGGGAGTAGTAACAATTTTATCGTTTAGTTTCTACTAAGGTGTATAAAATGAATGGCATCCATTGTTTTTTGTAACAAGGTACACTAAGAGAGAAATCACAAGGAATACAAAGAGGTAGGAAATGCCAACAAAAAACCTTTGTGTTCTTTGACTACTCCCCAATGCTTCTTGTGGTATAGACAAATAGGCAGTAACCACATTAATAATCTCTAGTTTCGAGAAATCATCCTATCTGTCCTCCCTTAAATATTCCTTTACCACAGGCAAAACAGTGCATAACTAGTTTGATACCACGCAGATGCTGCATTCGTCTTCGAAGATGAATAGCTGGTTTACGCAAATTATTGAATAATCTTCGATAATCTAGTGGTAAACTACGATAGAAACAATCTATTATCCGACCTTTAAGGTCTGATTTGGATGTACAAGGGTCGCTATTTCGAAGATGAAGGTCCAGATTTTAGAGGAGATTTCGGATCACCAATAAATGTTGGGGAGCATCCTTACTTTTAGTGCCAGTATTTATAGATAGAAATAGAATTTATCAGTTACTTTTTGCCCAAGGGCTTATTGGAACATTTTAGTATTATCGATTTGTTTGAGTTGTGTGATATCCAAACAAAGCAACACTATTTTGAGATTGTACTTGAAGAGCATAACAAGATTTTGCGAGAGGTAGATGCTAGCTTATATGAATCAAAAGGC
>CAISCV010000033.1 GCA_903883945.1 uncultured Chitinophagaceae bacterium
GTGCAGATAGAATTTGCTATCCACCGATTTGCCAGCACTTTCAACCAACAATTCATCTAATGGCGTACCGAATGTAACGGTGGTTAATGATTGTGTTTCTCCACGGGTAAACAAAGACGAACCGTGTGGTCCAGGAAGAATATCAACTTCCATAGCCAACGGACGAACTTCATCCAACTTTCTGCCATCCAAACGGAAACGGTCATCTATAATCATACTTCTCACCACTTCCCATTGTAGGTCGGCATAGTATTTCTTAGCTAATTTCTTCTGTACATCTGTAACTTCTTCGCCCAAGCTAGCAATCAATTCCTCTTTCAAGGCGCTGTACGCATCACTTCTTTCGTGCTTGGCAGAACCCTTACGAGAAATTTGATAAATCTTATCCTTAGCAAAAGCTTCAACCTTTGCTTTTATTTCTAAGTCTTCAACTGGTTTCTTGTAATCTCTCTTTGCAGTGATTCCCTTTAGTTGACCCAGTTTTTCTTGTGCTTTAATTTGAATGCGGATAGCATCGTGTGCAATTTGCAAAGCCTTCACCAAGTCTTCTTCGCTACACTCTTTTGCTTCACCTTCCACCATCATCAGGTTCTTTTCGGTAGCTGCGATGATAAATTCCATATCCACTTTCTCCAGTTGGCTTCTCGTTGGGTTCACAATAAACTCACCATTTAAACGGCCAATACGTACTTCAGATATAATTTCTTTTACCGGAATATCCGATACTGCCAAAGCAGCAGAAGCAGCTAAACAAGCCAACGCATCAGGCATAATTTCAGGATCGCTAGAAATAAGGCTGATTAATACTTGTACATCGCAGAAATAATCTTCTGGAAACAACGGACGAAGTGCCCTGTCTATCAAACGGCTCGTTAATATTTCATAGTCATTCAAGCGTGCTTCTCTTTTGAAGAATGAACCCGGAATACGACCTGCTGAACTAAACTTTTCTTGATAATCTACAGAAAGCGGAAAGAAGTCTTGCCCTTCTTTTGCATCTTTATTGGCAACAACAGTTGCTAATAGAATACAGTTGCCTTGACGAACTGTAACCGACCCGTCTGCCTGACGAGCCATTTTGCCTGTTTCGATGATTACTTCAGAACCATCTGGCAATAAAAAACTTGATTGTATCGGTTGTGATAACATTTTTGTTGAATTGATATAGTGCCTGCTTAGCTAATGCGGAAAGTGGCAATACAATTTGAGAAGAATAATTTATGGTATGAAAAACACAAATCCCAACATCTAAAAGAAGTTGGGATTTGCATATACCCCTTCTTAAGGGAACATATATGAAGGCCTCCAAACCCCCTTTAGTAGGGGAGGAGGGCTATTTTCTTAAACCTAGTTTTTCGATAAGTGCGCGATAACCCATCAAGTCTTTCTTCTGCAAATAAGTCAACAAGCTTTTACGCTCACCAACCAATGCAATAAGCCCTTTCTGAGTAGAGAAGTCTTTTTTGTTTTTTTGTAAATGCTTACTTAAATCAAGTATGCGTTCGGTTAACAAAGCTATTTGCGCTTCAGTAGAACCTGTGTTTGATGCAGCACCACCATATTGGGTGAAAATGCTAACCTTTTTTTCTTTAGTTATTGCCATTGTATTTGTCTTTTGAAGCAAACGGTATTGCCTCCTTTTAATTTTTTAATGGCTGCAAATGTAGGAGAAATAAATGAATGGTGAAATATTTTCAAAAGTAATTTTTTGA
>CAISCV010000034.1 GCA_903883945.1 uncultured Chitinophagaceae bacterium
CTACAGAAAAGGACAGTTTATTATTCACAATGATAGCCTTAAATATGCTATTCAAAAATTTACCAGTACCACAGCTTATAATTCTTCCAACTGGAAACAATACGAAAAACACAACTACGCAAAATTCTCCGTATCCAATACTTGGATAGAATACATTAACCGGTTGTTGGGAGCATTGCTTGGTCTTCTGATATTAGTACAAGTTATTTGGAGCCTTACTTATTATAGAATAAGCCCCACAATAGTATGGCTTAGTTTGGGTTTGGTATTGCTTACCAGCTTTCAGGCATGGTTAGGAAAAACGGTAGTAGACAGTAATCTGGAACTGATTAAAATAACCTTACACCTCTTTGGTGCCTTGGCAATGGTTTTTTTGAGTGTTTATATTTTGTTTTTAGTTAAGGGACAACATCGCCATTCGGTTGATAGAAAAGTAGTTTTATTAAATATCCTGTTGGGCATATTCGTACTACTTCAAGTAGTGATGGGTACGCAAGTAAGAGGACAAATTGATAACCTCGTTGAGTTTGGTGAAGTAATAGATCGCAGCGGTTGGATTGCTCAGCTGAATATGTGGTTTTACATTCACCGCAGCTTTTCGATGGTAATAGCGGGATTGGTTGGATATATTTATATACAATCAAAAAGGAAACCTCTTACAGTAATGCTCACACAACGGGTACTTATAGTGGTGATTCTAGAGGTTATAGTAGGAGCAATATTAGCTTACGACGACTTTCCCAAGGCTGCACAACCCGTGCATTTATTGTTATCATCCATATTGATAGCTTTAATATTTAATAATATACTAAAACTTAAAAGTTCCTCCCATTAAGGTTAAGGTAGGTATGCCTTTTCGAATAGTTCATCAGGCAAGCTTAAAATAAATGCGAATGAGGTGTTATTAGTTTAAGCCTTCTCGAAACCTATGAGCATCATGTCGACGATAGGAGACATCTCCCCCGAAAATAGGTCACGTCATTGAAACCCTAGGTGAAATTTCTCCGATACAAGTCATTAGCGCTCCTTGTAGTTAAACATGAATCTTCTTTATTTTTAACGGGTGTTGGTCCCCCCCTCTTTTTAAAAGAATAAGGGTGAAAGTAAGTTAGTTTTTTCTTAGCTTATTACAATTAAAAACTGATTTTTGCCCTTGTTGGTGTTCCGAACAGCCCACCTCACAAATGTTGTGTGTTTTACACCAACATCATTTAATGCCTACAACCTATAAATTTATATCATAGTAATGCTGGATGTTACAGAAGGTACTAGATAGGATTATTTAGACAAATGGGATACTGTATATTGACACAGATGTTGGTGAGAAACACCCAAAACATCGCCGGCGTACGGAACACCAACAATGGCAGAAAAACAGCCCAATCCTCATCCTATCGGCAAACCCATTCGCAATTCTCCTCCTCGGAGGAGAGGAGGTGGGTCTAAAGCTAAGAAATAGCAATGAAATAAGACGTTTATTCAGATTCAAAGTTTACATAAAAATATTAAAGCAATATATTGCCAATGTAGTTTTATTCTAAAATTTGTTTCTTAGTATACAACCCTATTAATTCGTTTTGAAATTCCCGATATGAATAGTAGGTTTTATTTATTAGCTCCTTACCAAATTTCATTTCAAAGTCACAGTTATATTTACTATCAAAATCTCTTAGCAACAGTGTAAGTACTTCTTTTTCTACCTTATCTAGTTGTATAAAAGATGAAGAGAATTGAGATAAAAACGAAAGCAATCTTTCATTCATATTGTCAATATTTCCAGTCATATATACTTTGCCACTATTGTTTATGAATGAACCAATTTTATCTTCCATCCTTTCTAAGTTCCTAAAATAACTTTTGTTTCTTTCACAAGATAAATAGAATCCATTCCAGGAATCCAAAAAACAGATGCTTATAAGAATTTAGTTCTAGTATCTCTATTTCATTAAGTCCATTGTTTAATATTAAGTTTTCATAGTTCACAAATAGTGAACCATTGGCAATCCTCTTGCTCATACCAATCATTAAATGACTTGCGCCATTTCCTGTTATTGTATTAATAACTATACATTGTACATCCTTCTCAAAAATATCTATCAAATAATTCTTAACAGATTCAGTTGAAGTGCAGAAGTTATCAAGTGTCATTTTCGCTAAATCCATAATATTTTCTATTCTATCCTCACCTTATAAACACCCGTATTGTTTCTTGATATATTACTGATAGACAGCCCATTATCGCCACCACAAGCTTCAATGAAATTAAAAATCTTCCAATCCTTTGGTACCGCAGGAAATAGTAAGGTGAATTTTAAGTAGTCTCCTTTACGTTTTAGATGGACTCTCTCAGGTGCATAAGGTATGCCTATGGCTTGTAGCAGTTGAAGCCTATCGGTAGAAGAATTACTTGTCAAATAGCTTGTCTTCCAAATATTAACTCACCACCCTGCTATGTATTTTGGAGAAGTGTAATAGGTACAATGCAGATAGGTGAAGCCTTCTTCTTCAGTAAATTCTAATAGATCATTAGATACTTCAATGCTTATATATTTTTCAGTATCAAATTCAATAACAGGCATAATGCTAATAATGTATAATAGATATTATTATCTCTTACCAAACAAAAGTTTTAACAGACTACTTCCAATTTTCTTTTCTAAGCCCGACTTGGTGGTAGGAATGCCTGTTTCACGGGCAAACTTTTGTTTGGCTGCTGTTACCCCCAAAGCCCTTTTCCAAGAGAAAGAGAAACCGTATTTATTTGCCATCGTGTTTTATTTAGTTCAATTATATAAAAAATCGTACTTGACTAACCAATTTCTTTCTGTTTAACTGGTATTGCATCTTTATGGAGCCAACGGCGGAAGAAGTAAAAGCTCCTGCTATCATTGAACCTGACTTTGCCATTTGCATATATTCCGAATAACTTGCACCATCATCGTTTATAGAATTAACTAGGGCTCTAATCATTTTTATATAGGTAGCTTTCTCAGTTGAAAAGTTATCTTTAAAGAATTTATCTGATTTCTTTTCTATTAGTATGTACAGGTCTTGTTCTGTTTTTATTTTAAATTCTTTTCTGATTAACTTTTCTGAACTTGTCATGCTAGCAATATTTAGGTTAAACGCTTTACAAACCTAACGAAAAGCTACTAAAGTTTTGTAAGCCTATTCCAGTTAAAAACTGGTTTAACTAATTGACCCAAGTGACTAGTTGTGCTAAACACTTGAGCCATTGGAGCCAGTGGGGAAATAACCTATTTAAAACATTCCTCCTACACCCTTAAACTTCTCAATGAATGAAGTTAACTTTTGAAAAACACGCTGCTTCTTTGTCAGATACTGAGGATTTAATGGACTCATTTTGGGTAATAGTGCATTCAATTCTGTCCCATTCTCACTAGCAAATTCACGCTTTAAAGAGGTAGCTATATATCGCTTTGCTTCTTCCTCATTTAAGTTCTCCTCTGTAATCAATTCTGATACCTCCAATTGCTGTTTATGTTGGGCATAAGAAAAGAAGGCATCAATAATGCTCGATTTGTCTTTAATGGTGTTGAGGTCTGTTTCATTAATAAAATCAACTACTAAACTTTCCTTTGCTCTGTTACCTACACTGGCACGAATAACTCTACGAATTTCTTCTACAAGCGCAACTTTATCGGTTGTGTTTTTATGGTTTTCAAATATCAGTTCAAGAATATAATCGAGATTTATCTCTTGAGATTTAAGGAGGTCTATTTCAAAAACTACATCATCCCAATCTATTGTTGATTCTTCTGCTGCTTTCCCATCTTTTTGGTGTCTTAACCAATCCCGAATATCATTGTAGGTAGAGCGATAATCCTGAACAGTTCGTTCTTTAAGTACTTCAATCTTTTGCATGGCAGCTAGTTCGCTGTCCGTCACAAAATGCGTCTCTTTAAATGCTTCAATAGCTTCCGCATCAGTTGTATCTATTGCCTGAAGTGCTTTTAGGTTGGTAAATTCATCATAATTCTGCAAGATATTTTCTACTCGCAAGTACTCTCCAAATAGTTTCGAGAACTCTTTTTTATCTTTCTCGGTAACTATTTCATCAGGGTTAGGGAACTTTTCATTCAGTTCTTTTACAACCTCATTATAACCTCTACGTGCATCCCCTGTAATGATGTCTGTAAAGCCTTCCAAATATTCTTTATAACTCTTTTCTAGCACTACGTTTTTAGTGCTGCTATCTCCAAACAGCGTAATAGCTTCTACCGTAGCATTTTCTAAATTCCTGAAAGTAACAATATTACCAAAGGTTTTTGTGGCATCATAAATACGGTTGGTACGAGAAAAAGCTTGTATTAAACCGTGATAACGCAGATTCTTATCAACAAACAAGGTATTAAGAGTGGGTGCGTCAAAGCCAGTAAGGAACATACCCACTACAATAATAAGGTCAATTTCTTTGCTCTTTACACGTTTGGCTAGGTCACGATAATAATTCTGAAACTCTTTGCTGTCAACGCCATAACTGGTTTTAAATAGCGTGTTATAGTCATTGATAGCTTTCGTCAAAAACTCTTTTGCACTGCTGTCCATTGCAGTGGGTTCAAAGGTTTCATCAGGTATTTCACCAATAGCATTTTGCTCTTCATTGGCTGCAAAAGAAAAGATAGTGGCTATTTTTAGTGGCTTATCACTATCCTTTTGTAAACTGTTCAATTCCTCATAATAACACTTGGCAGCATCCACACTACTCACCGCAAACATGGCGTTAAACCCTCTGTTGCTTCCCTGATTCCGATGGGTTTTTAGTCTGAAATTCTGTAGAATGTATGCAGCTATTTCTTTAATACGGGCAGGATGCAAAAAAGCTTTTTTGTTTTCTGCTGCACTCAGCTTTTTCTCATCTTGTTCTTGCTCTATATCCTTAAACTTAGGTCTAACATTATTATAGTCAACTTTAAACTTCAACACTTTATCATCCCTGATGGCATCTGTAATTACGTAGGAGTGCAATTCACTGCCAAATACACTTGCCGTAGTGTCTGCACCTAAAGCATTTTCTGGAAAGATGGGTGTGCCTGTAAAACCAAATTGATAGAACCTTTTAAACTTCTTGTTCAGGTTCTTTTGCGCTTCTCCAAATTGTGAGCGATGTGCCTCATCAAAAATGAACACCACTTGCTTTTGATAAATGGCTAAGTCACCCTCAGTTTTCATGAGGTTATTCAGTTTCTGAATAGTGGTAACGATAATCTTATTGTCATCCTTCTCAATATTCCGCTTTAAACCCGCCGTACTATCCGAACCATTCACACTATCGGGAGAGAATCGTTGGTATTCTTTCATTGTCTGAAAGTCCAGATCTTTTCTATCAACTACAAAGAATACCTTATCGATAAAATCGAGTTGTGTGGCTAATCTTGCAGCTTTAAAACTAGTGAGAGTTTTACCCGATCCTGTGGTGTGCCATATATAACCCCCACCGCCCGCTTTTGACCAACTTTTAGATTGATACGAACTTGCTATTTTCCATAACATTCTTTCTGTTGCAGCTATCTGATAAGGTCGCATCACTAGCAAAGTATCACTCGTATCAAAAACCGAATAGGTGAGTAACACATTTAAAAGGGTTTGTTTCTGAAAAAAGGTGGCTGTAAAGTCCTTAAGGTCTTTAATCAAAGAATTATCCGCCTTTGCCCAGTTCATGGTAAAGTCGAAATTGTTTTTATTCCGGTCAACGGTATTGGCAAAATAACGGCAATCAGTACCGTTTGATATGACAAATAACTGTATGTATTTATAGAGTGAGTTGCTACTATTAAAACTCTCTTTACTATATCGATGCACTTGATTGAAGGCTTCACGGATAGCAACCCCACGCTTTTTAAGTTCTACTTGCACCAAAGGCAACCCATTAACTAGTATGGTTACATCATAACGATTTGCATGTGTTCCTTTCTGTTCAAATTGTTTTATTACCTGTACTTTATTACGGGCTATATTCTTTTTATCAACCAAGTAGATGTTTTGGATATGACCATCATCAAAAACAAAGTCATGGATATAGTTGTCGTGTATTTTCCTTGTTTTTTCTATCAGGTTATCACTTGGCTTATCCAGATACTCCTCCACATACCTTGCCCATTCACCATTGGTAAAAGCCATATTGTTCAATGCCTGAAGCTGCACTCGCACATTAGCCAACATAGCTTCGGGCGTAGTAATGCTAGCAGGATGTTCATAACCCTGATTGATTAAATCCCTAATAAATTCATGCTCCAAAGCCGCTTCTGTTTGATAGACAGCAGCCACCTCATTCACCTCCGAGTACTTGGTGTATTTATCAAGAACGATGAAATTGTTTGTTTCTGCTATCGTTGAATATTCTTTCATTTTTATTAATCATTTATCATTAACTCTTAATCAATGCCGTTTAGTTAAGGAAGGCTTCGCTTTGAGCGAAACCTTCCTTAGTGTTCAGAA
>CAISCV010000035.1 GCA_903883945.1 uncultured Chitinophagaceae bacterium
AATCCACCACCAACGTGCGTAAAAGAAAGGATTGCTTTATTCCCTTTAAACTCTACACTCTTGTACAATGGCCCAGAGTATTCGACCTTCTGGTTATAAGCCATTGCCTTTGCAGCCAATACCAATCTTGCACCTAGCGGCTCTTTTCTTTTGTAATGAACATCACCATCAGGCTCAACTAAGTCAGTTGTAACTAATAAAGCAGTGTTCGGTTCACTCAAAGCAGAACGTTGTGCATCACTAACTGTAGCAATACCGCTAGGCAAATTGGGGTCAGTCGTTTTCTTTCTATTGGGGCAAAGCTGAACGATGAAGAAAGGAATATTCCCTTCTCCCCATTCGCCACGCCATTCTTTTATGAGCGCAGGCAACAATTGGTAATAAGTATTTGCTCGTCCAACATAGCTATTATTTTCCCCTTGATACCAGACCATCCCCTTGATAGCAAAAGGAATCAATGGCGCAATCATGCCATTGTATAAAACATTGGGACCACGATATGGACCAACAAGTCCGGCTGGCGAAGGAGGAGAAGGCAAGTGTTGTTGCTTTGCTGCTTCTTTATCAGCATTGTACTTATCTAAAATTGGCTGAGCCTTATCTTTCTTTATTTTATAATCTGCTTTTGCAAGAGTTGGATCTGAGTTAATGTCTTTTTTAATTGGTAATTCAGCTAAAGTCTTTTCATTTATCCATGCTTCGATGGGTGTTCCGCCATAAGAAGAATTAACGATGCCTACTGGTACACCTAATTCTTTCTGTAATTTACTGCCAAACCAATAAGCAGTTGCAGAAAAGAACTTAGCAGTTGCAGGATTGGAAGATACCCACTTACAGGCTACTTCTGTTTGAACGGTATCCTTAGAATTGTGCGGAATAGTAGCCCAACGAAAAAGATCATTTGTAGAATTAGCGATAGCCTGAACAGAAGAAGTGTCATGTGATAAATTTATTTCCATATTGCTTTGTCCGCTACATAACCACACTTCACCTACCAGAATATTCTTGATAGAGATGGTGTTACTTCCTTTAATGGTCATGGTAAAAGGACCGCCTGCTTTTAAAGGTTTCAGGCTGACTTTCCATTTACCATCTTTAGCGGTAGTAGTTAGCTTTTGCCCTTCAAACTCTACGCTTACAGACTCACCTTCCGATGCAGTACCCCAAACAGGTACATTAGCTTCTCTTTGTAACACCATGTTGTCACTAAAAAGACTAGCAGGTTTAACCTGTGCAAATCCACTTCCTAAAAGAAAGAAAGAAGCGATAGTTGTTATTGTATGTTTCATAAACTAATTTTTAAAGTTACTGGTTACGGGATTCAGGTTGCAGGTACCTGTAGCTAGTAACCTGAATCCTAAAACCCACCTTTAATTTCCAAAGAATTTTAACGCTTCTACAATCGTTGTTACCAACTTAGGCGTAAAAGCTTTGAAGAAATCGGAATTAATTAATGTTAAATCCTTTTTATCCTGATTGATGTATTCGGGAGTCTTGTCCATCATAAAGCTGTATGTATCATTGACCAACACACTGTTTGCTTCCATGATTTTCTTCACCCGTTGATTGAGTAAACTAATCTTTTCATTATTCAATTCACCAAACCAAGCGGTAGGTAACGGTGCCTGTGTACCCCACATTAGTTTTGCACCCGTATTCTTTAGCGTAGTAACCAAAGAAGTAACCTCATTATCAAACTTCTTCAAGCCAGCTTCCGAGAAATCAGTAACACCATCATATCCGATTGATAAATAAATGACATCATACTTAGTGCCGCCCAATGCACTCTCTGTATTACTATTAAATGCTTTGGGATTATTAACCGAAACCCCTGAGTAAGAAACATTACCAAAACCATTCAGCTTTTTGATGATTTCTGGGGCAACTGCTAACATTCTACTATCTGTCAATAATAAAATCTTGCGTTGCTTACCATCCGAACTGCCACCCATATCATACAACACCGAAGGCAAACTATCCAAAGGTTTTAAACGAGAGAGTAGTTGTTCCACTTTTGCCAATCTTACTTTTTGATCTGCTGCTGCTGTAAAATCAAACACATCTTTTTTATCAGGGAAATAAGTAGTTCCACCAACAGAACATTCCCAATTGGTTAAAATATGATTGGCAATGGTTAATCCTTTTTCACCTCCGTTAATTAAATCCAATTGACAAAGCATATACTCTCCCTTGCCTTGTTTTACAGTTGCCAATACAGGGTCACGATTCAGGTACCACATTGCCTGACGCATATCTTTACCTTCATTGATGTATTCGGCACCGAAGGGAGGTACGCTCCAATCGTTACGCCAATTACTAACCAATATTCTAAAGCTATCATTAACAGAAACGGGTGAAATACCTTTCATTTTCACCCCATGATCAAACATTGCTTTACCATTCCAATTGAGGGTGATGTTAGATAAACCAGACAAGAAAGGATCATAATTAGGCTCAAAGGGTTGAGGAATAACTATACTGTCATAATACTCCACACCAGTTTTAGGGGTTGTTCTCAATGTCCAACTTGTAGCAGCTTTCACACAACCTGCCCTTTCATTCAAGAAAGGTTTAGTGATAGTTAGGCTATCGCCGATTAGCTTTTTGTAGCTGTCAATTGTTTTATCTGTTATTTGATATATAAGAACCTTTCCTCCATTGGCTTCAAAAGATTTGATAGCTGTTATTTCTTCATTAGTTAAAATATGATTCCTTGCATCTAAGAATAAAACTTGACGGTTTGGAAGTGAACTAATATCGACAGAGCCAAGAGGAAAGACATAGTCGCATTTTCTAACCCAATTAATAAAATCATTTTCTCCTAGGATAGCTGTTTTTTTAGATTCAATTGTTGGTTTGTAATCTATAGCTGCTTGTAGAAGGTTATGCATTAACCATCCAGCCACTGGTTCAGTATTTGCAGCGTCTATTATTTTTAAGCTAGTTACCCATTGACAACTTTTGCCATAGTATATTTCATGAAGGGCTGATGTTTTGCCATCTTTA
The DNA here is from genome assembly GCA_903883945.1 of uncultured Chitinophagaceae bacterium. Taxonomy (GTDB): domain Bacteria; phylum Bacteroidota; class Bacteroidia; order Chitinophagales; family Chitinophagaceae; genus Parasediminibacterium. The sequence continues at coordinate 3,007 of CAISCV010000035.1, forward strand.
TCCCCAGAAATTAATACACGATAGTTTCCAGATGCACGACGCCTACAATTTTCTTTTAACAAGCAAGGATGATAGGAAATATGACTTTTATCCATACCTCCATATCCATTCCCTCCTTTCCAAAAAGTAATTTCTTGTTGTCCTAACCCATTTAACAGTTTATAATCTGCACCATTCACAAATATGCCTGCAGAGCCTTTTAGAAAAGAACTATCATTTTTAAACTGAATAATATTTACACCTGAACTAAGCAAACCTTTTTTATCTGTAGGAAGAGCATTTCCATTAATCAATAACACATTCACATCTCCAACATTCGCTTCACCTAATTGCCTCTGATAATAATTATTCCACTCAACTGTATCAAATGCTACCTTCTTAAACGGTATCCCAGCATCACTCAACACCTTTATCAATCCCTCATCCTCATCAATCACCCCAATCTTTTTTCCATTCAAATTCAATAAAGAAGCAGATAGCCTTGGGTAAATATGTCCTTCCCGAACATCACGGTAACCGGATTTCCCTTGATACCAAAACTCACGAACTATATGAATGGGCGTTGCAGTAGTTACCGAAGGAATCGTAAAATTCCACTCAACATTCCGCAACATATCCCCAGGTTGTAGGCTTTGCTTTTTGATAGTTTCAGATAAGATGATACCACTTGGAGTTTCTATCTTGCAATGAATTTCATCTACAAACCTTAAATCATCGTATTGTAATAGAGGAGTCTTGATAATGGTATTTTCTCCTCCAAAGAAAGAAAAATTCTTACTGTCGTACGGAAAACGAACCCATTTCATATCCTCTGCAAAGATGTAATAGCCGGGGTTGGGTTCATAAACTGGCAAGGTAGAATCCCATATATTAACAGGAGTAGTACAAGGCAATACTTGTCTTGGTTTTACGCCGGGGCCTTCCAAGGTTTTGTAAGTGGGCGCAACGCCACGATAACGATTAAAGGGTTGCCAACGAAAAAACACACAACCAAAATCCCAAGGACTGACGGCGTTTACACGATGCAAGCTGCCATCGAATGTTTTGCCTTCCCTTATCAAATCGAACGCATATTTTATCTCATTGTTTCCATCCCGATAAATGCCCGTTGCATAATCCTGTGCAATTACTTCATAGCCTGCCGTACCATTTCCTAAAGGACGATTGGGTTGCCAAACTTCGCCACACTCATCCCAAACCATCGGTTTCTTAGGCCCAAACTGTTCCCACTCCCTAAACACAGAATCGGTGTTGTAGTGGTGACCAATAATATCTCCATGGGTAGAAAAAGCACTAAAGTCGGACGCAAAAGAAGGACGCGTTTTATCTATAGAATGCGCCTTTTTGATTAACCAAGGCTTCTCGCCGCCACCTTGCCAACGCAATTCGTTAGATACACTCCAAGTAAAAATAGACGGGTGATTGATTAGATTTTTCATCATATCGCCCAAATGTTGCTCGGCAAATACTGTATCGGCAGCTACTTTAAAATGAAAAGCAGGTTCAGCTTCTAATAAAAAGCCTTCTTCATCTGCTACTTCATATAATATTTTATGTTTAGGGTAAACATGCAAACGCATAAAGTTTACACCTATCTTTTTCAATTCCCTAAACCAAGTTTTAAAGTATTCTCTCGATGCCTGAATGTCTCCTAAATAATGTTCGCCATGTCCACGCAGATACAATAACCGTCCATTCATGTACAGTTTTGCATCGCCCCAAGTTATTTCTCTAAAGCCAAACCGTTCCTTTTGCCAATCAATTACTTTGCCATCTTTGTTATATAAAACGGTATTGAAATGATAGAGATATGGGTCGTGTGGAAACCATAAATGTGGGTTTTCCCAAGGTGAATTGATGGTAATAGTCTTAATAGATTTAGGTTCAAGCGTTTGCTCTCCACCATCAATTGTTTTCACCACTTTTCCTGTAGAATCGGTGATGAAATATTTAATGATGAAAGTCTGTTTGGTATCAGTTGTATTATTAATAGGCACATCACATTCTATGTTTTTATTGGCAAAGGAAGTTCTCACCACAACTCCTTGTTCTACGAAGACGTCAGGCAAGGCAAGCAAGGATACATCATCCCAAATACCTTTGCTACCCATACTCTCTCCGCCACTCAATCTTGTAGCTTCATCTTCAACTCTTACTTGTAGTTTGTGATTTCCAATGGATAAGTTCTTACCCAAATCAAAGTTCCTAGCACTGTAACCATCATGAATGGTATCGAAAGTTTTTCCTTCAAACAACACCGAGTAGTTCTGAAAGCATCCATCCACATGCAAGCGGAGGTTCTTTATTTTCAAGGCATCAGTCACCACTAAATTTTTTTCATACATTGCCCCTTTTGTCCACTTTCTAGGATAGTTAAAAGCATCCCAATAAGGCTTTCCCCACTTGCCACCCCATACATTGGTATAGCACCCAGGCACTTGAATTTGTGTTGGTTTATGGTCGTTGTTACTAGTAAAGTTCCATAAACCATTCAAGCAGATTTCTTGACGGGCAGGCTTTGTAGGAAAGGAAAAAGGATCAGATTGACAGAATCCTGACTGAAAAAGGAATACAACAAGGGCTGAAAGAAGCAATTTTTTCATAATAATATTTTTGCCACAAAGGCACTGGTATTAATTGCCACAAAGACTCGAAGGCTCGAAGTAGCACAAAAAAGAAAAGAAGGAAAAGATGTTTTGTACTTCTGTATGTCTTTGCTTCTTTGTGGCAAAAAATTAATTACTCAACATCTGTTCTAAAAGGAGAGGCAGGCAAGCCCTCTTGGTTAAATAAATTACCCTTCGAAACACTTACAAACCCATATCTAACGGCCAATGGAAAAGAAATAGTTGGATTTGAAACAATCACTTTATTACCACTGATAACGGCCGTTGCAGGAACAAATTTCTTGTCGGGACCACAGATAAGGAAGCCAGTTAATTCACCCTCTTTTGCCACCAATCCTTTGCCGGTATGTGTAAAGGAAAGTTCCACATCGGTGCCTCTCACCACATAATTATCGAAAAGAGGTCCGGAATATTCTATCTTTTCTTGGTAAGCCAAAGCCCTGGCAGCTAGCGACAAACGGTTGCCCACGGGTTGTTTGAAGGTTGGGTGGATGTCGGCAGAGTCGCCACAATCGGTGGTTACCACCATTGCCACGTTGGGAACTTTGTTCAGTGTTAGCAACTGCGCTTCCCTGATCATAGGATCAGCTCCTCTGTAAGGTGCAATCTGTACAAAAAAGAATGGGAAATTACCTTGATTCCAATTTTGTCTCCAATCGGTAATCATAGTAGGAAATAGGGTTTGGTATTGCTTACCACGACCACCATTGCTTTCTCCCTGATACCAGATAACGCCTTTGATGGCATAAGGAATCAATGGATTAATCATGCCGTTATATAAACCACCGGCACCACCGACAGGGTTGCGTGGCGGAGCAGGCTTAGCAGGAAAAGGCTTGTGGGCAGCTAACGCAGCGAGGGTATCTGCTGCATATTTCAGCATTAAAGAAGGTAGGTCGTTTTTATATTTTGCCACAGCATCAGGATAGGCTAATTTGGCTTTATCATACTGTTCAGCCAATGTTTTCAACTCTGGATTGCTTTCCAAAGTAGCCCTTGTTGTCCAGTTTTCTGCGGGCGTTCCACCAACGGTAGAAAACAACAAACCGATAGGTACTTTTAATTGCTTGTACAAATCGCGAGCGAAGAAGTAGCCAACGGCGGTAAATTCTTTCACAGAGGCAGTATCGCAAATCACCCACTTAGATAGGGCATCAGAAACCAACGTATCAGATGGTTTTCTATCGACTTTATACTGACGGATTTCTGGATAATTGGCAGCAGCAGCTTCTTGAATCCAGTTAACAATTGGCTTTTGACCGGAACGTAGTCCGAGTTGACGCTCCATATTACTTTGTCCACCACAAACCCACACTTCTCCTACCAAAATATTCTGAATAGTAATGGTGTTGACTCCACTGATAGTCATTTTGTATGGACCGCCTGCCTTCAAGGGTTTTAATTTAAGCATCCATTTACCATCCTTTGCGATTGTGGTTACTTTCTGACCGTTGAATTCAACTGTAACCTTTTCACTGTCACTGGCTATACCCCAGATTGGAACGGTAACACCACGTTGCAAAACCATATTGTCGGAGAATAAACTGTTGGGTTTCACGGTAGCAAAACTTTTTGCAAACATTAATACAAGTAAACTAAGTACAAGACCTTTTTTCATATTGCTTTATTTATTTTTATCATCACAAGCAATTATACTGCAATAATTCGTAATGGTTTAATCGTTAAACAGTAGAAATTAAATAATTTGCAAAAGAAATGCATTATCACTGTACAAACTATACATTTTGATGCAAAACATAGGTTGCTTGTGTCATATTAGAACTCCATTATTGAATTTGAAAATGAATGAAAATAATAATGCCAAGTATCCGCATAATAAAGACTACACTTGCATTAAAACATTGCAATGCGAGTCATCCATTTTGATTATGCCGATCCGTTGCCATTTGCACGATTCTTTGCCTATCAGTTGAAGATTGCTTACATATTAAGTGATATTTTGAATTCAGCTGGCTTTTGTGCTTTTGCAATAACATTTAAGGAAATGCAAGCCTCAATGACACTAGACGAAAAGGCATTGATGATTACAAAGGCCGAAACAAAAGATTTAGAAATTATAGAGTTGGCTGAATTGTATTTTGACGTGAGGAAGCAGTTTAGATCGATGAAGCACCCGTCAAACAATATTTTTCTTAATTTTAAAAAAGTCCAGAATGCCTTTAGTGTTGCTATAAGCATTTGGGAATCGGAACTTTTGGACTATTTCAAAAACTCTGGGTACGATGGCTTGTTAGAAATTTGCAAAACAGATGTATTTGAATTCTACTACACAAATGAGGGAATTGCGGGGGAAGGAAGAATAAATAAATTAGAGTTATTGTCAAACAAATGCCCTAAAAATGCCATTAACAAATCAATATGGTCAATGCCTACTTGGTTTTACCTTGAAGAGTTTTTTGGAGAAGAGGCCATTACAAATATTGATTCCATCAATAACAAAAGTCCCTACTTTATAAAGTGTTTAGACTTGCCAAATCTAAATTTTCTTACAATTCCTGAACTTTCCGCCATTAAAAATCAAATAAGTGATAGTATACAAGATTTTAAAACAAAGACCGATTTGTGGGCAGAACAATGTTACACTTCGAATGGTGGTTCGGAATATTTTAAAAAGAACATATTTACAACTCTCCCTTCCCTACAACAAGCAATAGACGAAAATCCTATCATGCATCATTGCAAAAGCCTTCCTGTTGGAGAAGTATTGATTAGTTTATTTTTAGGGGAGGTAACACCCATTATATTATGGAAGTTTTATCTGTTTTGTAAACAAATTACCGAATTGGAATTTAATCAATTGGTGGATGATTTTGATAAGGGAGAAAAATACACTATTCCTGTTATGTTGTTTATGAATGCGAATGCCGAACTTAAGTTGGCTAACATCATAAATCAAGAAACGGAAGTAATACAACAAACAGAAGTGCTAGGTGCTCGCAAATACATCAGCATCGATTAATTTAAAACAAGATAAAAAAATAAAATGAGAAAAGAAGCGTACCAGTATTTTTCTGTTAAGGTACAACAGATGGCTGCGAGGCTAGAGTTTGAAACACTTTCTGACATGTGTCGATTTACAGATACCAATCACATTGACCAAGTTTTTATTTTGCATGACGAGAATCCTTCTGAAGATTATTTTGCTGTCTACCATAATACGTGCTTGCTTTTACATAAAACTGAGGGATTCAAGACCTTAGAAAACTTCGTTTCTGCAAAAGAGAAGGGGTTCCCTAATTCAACTGTCTATTATGACTCGATAGAGTTGGGCTATACCAAATATGATGACTATATGCTGGTAAAAGAATCGGGTATTAGTGATTTGGCAACTTTTGAAATAATTAAAAAGAAAGGTTTCATTGCTGGATTCATTTCTTTTCGAGAGTTAGAGAAAATTGAGCCCAAACCTTTCACTATTAATATCCCTATAAACAATCCCTTTGATTTATATACTTACGCCAAGCAGCACCACTTCGAAGATTGTCCCAAACTCCTCGAATCGCTTGCAAAAGGTTTTTTGGATAGTAACCTTTTTGCTGCAGCTAAAGAATTGGGTTTCCCCACCCACTCCGACTTTATTGAAGGTGGAAAAAGAGGTTTCCGAATATATTCTGACTTAAAGACTGCCAATGAATTGGGTATAAGGGATGGACAAGACTTTATGAAATTTAATGACCTAGAGGTTGTACAACAAGGTAATTTATCGCACGACCAAAGGGTTTTGCTCGTTGTTTTATCCAAAATTGAACAGGGTAAAAAAATATCACTTAATAAATTAAATGCCATCCTAGAAAGCAATATCGAAGAATACAGATATGAAGATACTATGCAGATTCCTAGATGGTTTACAAAATCGATATTAACAGTAACTGCTTTATCGGAGTTTTTACAAAAAAGTGCCTTTGTGAAAAGGTATGGTACTTATTATGGAGATGGGGAATTTTTTGAAATAAATAAGATGCAGGATCGGTCTGTAGTGTTGGATGCAAGCAATGTAGCACATAATAGCCATGGGCGTATTGACAAAAAAGTTTATGCACAGAACCTTGTATTGATGGTAGAATTTTTGAAAGAGAAGGGATTTAGTGACATTATTCTCATTGCAGATGCCTCTTTACGGCATAAAATAGAGGACCTTCCTGTATTGGAAAAGGTAAAAAAGATGTGTACATATATCGAATCGCCAAGGGAAACCACAGCTGATGTATTTATACTGCAATATGTGAAAAGAAATCATTGCCTGATGGTAAGTAATGACAACTTCAGGGAATGGAAGATACAAGATCCGTGGGCGGCAGAAAATGTGGATTTTTACAGACTATCTTTCATTATAAAAGGAAGTGAAGTATTGATGCCCGATTTGAAATAATTAATACTTGTAATTTTTAACCCCAACAATTTTAGACACTTTGAGTGCAAGATTTGTATTCGTTTGATTAACTGTTTGCTTATAAGTGCATCAAAAAAAGGAGTAGGGCTTTCTAAAGTAGGAGGATTGTTAATAAAATTTTATCAAATAAATTACACTTCCAATAACAACGGAATGATACTTTTTTACCTACTAATTGGCGCCTATTTTCAAAATAGTTCTAAACTCTTGTGCATCTCTTCTTGTTAAAAATTAGTAGAAGTCAATAAATATCAATCGCAATAGTTTGATTTAATGACTTCGCTTGCTTAAAGGACAAATGAAAACGTTTGCGAAAAAACAACACTTTGTTGAATGAAGATTAGCCGTTATTTTCGCTGCCACAAAAAATGTATCTATAAAATAAAAAAAACATTTTTTCGTTTTAAATTAATTAATTAAAAATTATGGCATACGATGTAATTGTTTTAGGAAGTGGTCCTGGTGGATATCCTGCTGCTATCCGTGCTTCTCAATTAGGGTTTAAAGTAGCAATCATTGAAAAAGAAAGTCTAGGTGGTGTATGTCTTAACTGGGGTTGTATCCCTACAAAAGCCTTGTTGAAGAGTGCTCAAGTGTATGATTACCTAAAACACGCGGGTGATTATGGTCTTACAGCTTCTGGTGTAGATAAAAATTTTGAAGGCGTCGTTAAGCGTAGCCGTGGTGTAGCTGATAAGATGAGCAAAGGTGTTCAATTTTTGATGCGCAAGAATAAGATAGATGTGATAATGGGCTATGGCAAAATAAAGGCTAAAGGTCAGGTAGAAGTTACTGCTGCAGACAATAGTAAATCTATTGTTGAGGGTAAATATATTATTATTGCGACTGGTGGTCGTGGTCGCCAATTACCAAACTTACCTATCGATGGCAAGAAGATTATTGGCTACAGAGAAGCAATGGTGTTACCAGCTCAGCCCAAAAGCATGATTATAGTAGGTAGCGGAGCAATAGGTGTTGAGTTCGCATATTTCTATAATAGCATGGGTACCAAAGTAACAATTGTTGAATTTTTACCTCGTATTGTTCCTGTTGAAGATGAAGATATCAGTAAAGAGTTAGAGAAGAGTTACAAAAAACAAGGTATTGAAATAATGACCAATGCTTCATTAGAAAGCTTTTACCTAAGTGAAACAGATGTAAAAGCGAAGGTTAAATTACAAGATGGAAGCTATGTTACGCTAGAAGCTGATGTGGTATTGAGTGCCGTTGGTGTAGTTGCAAACATTGAGAACATAGGATTGGAAGAACTAGGTATTAAGACTGAAAAAGGAAGGATACTTACCGACAAATATGGTCAAACTAATGTATCTGGTATCTTAGCTATCGGAGATGCAACTCCTGGTCAGGCTTTGGCACACGTTGCAAGCAAAGAAGGCATTAATGCAGCTGAATTTATTGGATATAATGAAAAGAAATTAAGTCATCTTCCAGATGCAATAGACTATGGCAATATTCCTGGATGTACTTACTGCACACCTGAGATTGCAAGTGTTGGTATGACAGAAAAAGCGGCTAAAGAAGCAGGCTTTGAAATTAAGGTAGGAAAGTTTCCTTTCATAGCTAGTGGAAAAGCAAGTGCATCTGGCAATACTGACGGATTTGTGAAGGTTATCTACGATGCAAAATATGGTGAGTTATTGGGAGCCCATATGATTGGCACCAATGTTACAGAAATGATTGCCGAGGTTGTTACGGCTAGAAAATTGGAAACAACTGCACATGAAATCTTAAATGCAGTGCATCCTCACCCAACAATGAGCGAAGGATTTAAGGAAGCGACTGCCGTGGCATACGGCGAAGCTACCGACATATAGTTTTGTTTTGTTTGTTTCATAATGATTGATGAATAGACCCGTTGTATTCCTACAATGGGTTTTTTCTTTTAATTAACTATTATTTTTAAACAATTATTAATGAATATGTCAACATTTCTTTTATTTTTACCCCTACCCAACTAATACCTTTAAATGTCAGAGAGAAAGTATATTTTAACAAAAGAAGTAGCCGAGCAAAAGTTGCAACGCCTTGCATTGGAAATTGCAGAACAACTTGAAGGGGATCAAAGCGAAATAGTAATAATTGGAATTAGAAATAGTGGTAAAGTGGTGGCAGATAAACTAGGCATAATGTTAAAAAATCATTTATCTGCACCTATTAAAATAATTTCTGTCGTACTAAATAAAATCACACCCAAAGAAGTATTTCTAAGCGAACCTAATATTGATTTAACCAACAAAAATATAATTGTAATGGATGATGTGGTAAATAGTGGTAAAACATTATTATATGCTTTGCGTCCACTATTGTATCATCAGCCCAAAAGAATACAAACACTGGTATTGGTAGAAAGAATGAATAAATTATTTCCGGTAAAGTCAGATTACATCGGATTAACAATAGCAACAACTTTACAAGAACATATTGTCGTAGAAACAAAAGATGGTGAAATAGTCGGAGCGTATATAGAATAGAAAAATAATGATTAATGTTTAGTGATTAATGTTTAATAAATAACCACAATCATCAAACGTTAATCATTAATCATTAATCATTAAATGTTAATAATATGAATGCTGCTACAAAAGAAAAAGTACAAGTGTGGATTGATGGCAATTATGATGCTGCCACAAAAGAAACAATTAAGAAGTTAGAAATAGAAAGTCCAAATGAGTTGGAGGAGAGTTTTTATACGAATCTAGAGTTTGGTACTGGTGGTCTTCGTGGGATAATGGGTGTGGGTACCAATCGTATGAATAAATATACAGTTGGTATGGCTACGCAAGGGTTTTCAAATTATTTAAGAAAAACCTTTGGCGAACAAGAAGTGAAAGTTGCTATTGCGCATGATAGTCGTAATAACAGCCGTTTCTTTGCTGAAACAACTGCCTCTATTTTCGCTGCTAATGGAATGAAAGTCTATCTGTTTGAAGCTTTACGCCCTACTCCGGAGTTGAGTTTCGCCATCAGAAGGTTAGGTTGCAAAGCAGGTGTTGTTTGTACTGCAAGTCATAATCCAAAAGAATACAATGGATACAAAGCTTATTGGGATGATGGCGGACAATTAGTACCTCCGCACGATAAGAACGTTATTACAGAAGTAGAAGCTATCAAGAGTGTTGATGATATCAAGTTTACAGGTGGCGACCACAACATTACCATCATTGGAAAGGATATGGACGACGCCTACATAGCAATGGCTAAAGGACTAAGCGTTTATCCGGAAGTGATTGCCAAAGAACACGACCTCAAAATTGTGTACACCCCGATTCATGGTACAGGGATAACATTAGTGCCTAAAGTATTAGAAGCTTTTGGCTTTACAAACGTTAATATTGTTGCTGAACAAGCTACACCGGATGGCAATTTTCCTACAGTAGCTTATCCTAATCCAGAAGAAACAGAAACAATGAGTATTGGTCTGGCAAAAGCAAAAGAACTGGATGCCGATATTCTTTGTGGTACTGATCCTGATGCAGACCGTGTAGGTGTGGGTGTGAAGAATCATAAAGGTGAATGGGTATTAATGAATGGTAATCAAACTGCTGTTCTCGCCTTCGCATACATTATGGAAGCTAGAAAGAGCAAAGGAATTGCTCAGCCGAATGACATGGTAGTATCAACCATCGTTACAACCGAAATGATTAATGTAATCGCTAAGCAGAATGAGGTAGCTTGTTACAATGTGTTGACAGGTTTTAAATGGATTGCTGAAAAAATAAAAGAACTTCAAGGTCAAAAGAATTATGTAATTGGCGGGGAAGAAAGTTTCGGATTGATGATTGGAAATGATATCCGTGATAAAGATGCGGTGAGTGCAGTAGCAATCATGTGCGAAATGGCTGCTTATGAAAAAGCAAAGGGTAGAACTTTGTTTGATAAGTTGATTGACCTCTACATACAGTATGGGTTCTATTACGAAACATTAATCAGTATTACCAAGAAGGGCATGAACGGTCAAAAGGAAATTGCAGATATGATGACGGGCTACCGAGATAATCCTCCTGCTAGTATCAATGGAAGCAAAGTGGTAACACTCTATGACTATCAATTGCAAGTAGAAACTGATTTGCTAACTGGAGCAAAGACACCAATCAGTTTGCCAAAAAGTAATGTGCTTCAATTTGTGACAGCTGATGGTAGTAAGATTTCTGCTCGCCCTAGTGGTACTGAACCTAAGATAAAGTTTTACTTTAGCGTAAATACCACACTTGCAAACAGGGATGAGTTCGATGAAAAATACGCTGCTCTAAAAGCTAAAATTGCAGGTATCATCGAAGATTTGCAATTGAAATAAAAGAATAGAAAGTAACCACAAAGGTCACAAAGGAATTCACAAAGAACACAAAGGAAATATTTAGACTACTTATTTGATTCTAAATATTTTCTTTGTGTTTTGTTTTTTAATTGTTTCTTTAATAGACCTTAGTCTCCTTTACGGTAAATGTTAATTTGAGTAATATGGAAAAGCAAATCAATTGGGGCATATTAGGTGCAGGAAGAATAGCCGACAAGTTTTGTACTGCCCTAGTTAATACGCCAGGTAATTCGTTGGTTGCAGTTGCTTCTCGAAAGGAAGAATCGGGTAAGGCATTTGCTTCTAAGTTTAAAGCAAAGCGTTTTTACAACAACTATCTTTCGTTGGTAAATGATCTAGATATAGATGTTATTTACATAGCTACTCCCCACGTGTTTCATTATGAACAATCATTGCTTTGTTTAAACCATAATAAACATGTTCTGTGTGAAAAGCCAATGAGTATCAGTTTTCATCAAACGCAGGAAATGATAACACTTGCACAAAAGAACAATCTTTTCTTAATGGAAGCTATGTGGACTGCCTGTATGCCTTTCATGCAAAAGATTAAAGAAGTGATAGCAATGGATATTATTGGTTCAATCCAATATGTGCAAGCAGACTTTGGGTTCTCCACACCATTTGACGTAGATAGCCGACTTTTCAATAAGGCTTTAGGTGGCGGTTCTATTTTAGATGTGGGCGTATATCCCATTTCATTGGCTACTTTATTATTGGGAGAACCATCTGGAATACAATCTTTCTCTAAGCTCTCTTCAACAGGTGTAGATGAGTACGCAAATATCATTTTGCAATACCCAAATGGAGCTACAACTCATCTATTCTCAGCAATCACAACACAAACAGCTATTGAAGCCACTATTATAGGTACAAAAGGAAGGATAAAGGTAGATTCTCCTTGGTATATGGCTACAGACTTTACTGTTATACTAAATGATGGCACTACAAAACCATACAGCTTCCCTCATCTTACCAATGGCTTTGAATATGAAATTTTGGAAGTAATGAATTGCCTGAAGAGTGGCTTAACCCAAAGTCAACTTGTGTCGCATCATCAAACAATTATGGTTAGTAAAATTATGGATGAACTATTAAAACAAGCAGGTGTAAATTATACTATTGTCTAGGAAAATGCGTTAGTAAAAACAATGCTTTGGGTATTTCTATCCACCTTAAATCTATGTTACGAAAGGCATATTTAAGTTTGTACAAATTATGAGACAATACACTGACACTTACCAACATAAAGGACTCCGCAAACAACTGGTAGAAATATTAAAAGGAAGGGGTATTACCAACCAAGAGGTATTGGAAGCCATCAACAACATACCACGGCATTTCTTTTTAGATAGCGCATTCGACAAAATTGCTTACGAAGACAGGGCATTTCCTATTGGTGAGGGGCAGACTATTTCTCAACCATATACCGTTGCATTTCAAACACAGTTATTGGAGATAAAACGAAATGATAAAGTATTGGAAATTGGAACAGGAAGCATCTATCAAACAACGGTACTAGCAGAGATGGGGTCAAAGGTCTTTACTATTGAAAGACAGAAAAAACTCTATGACCAACATAAAAACTATTATTTCAAGACCAAATATCTCAATATAAAATTCTTTTATGGTGATGGTTTCGAAGGCTTACCCACTTATGCACCCTTCGACAAAGTACTCATTACCGCTGCCGCTCCTTTCATTCCGCCCAAACTGATAGCACAACTAAAGCCAGGTGGAATGATGGTATTGCCAGTAGATGAAGGCGATCAGCAACGAATGCTTCGTATTACCAAACTTCCGAATGGAGAACTACTGGAAGAGTCTTTTCATAACTTTTCTTTTGTCCCGATGCTTTCAGGGAAGAATTAGTTTCTATATTAGCTAGAGCCGTTGTTTCTGACAAGTGGTTTCAATAAAAAAGGCTATATAAAGCAAAAAAGGGTTATAGTGTTAGACTATTTGTGATTAGAACCACATAACAAAAGGTCGGTTCAATCAATTCGGTTTTTATATTGTACTATTACAATGCTAGAATAGGCTAGTTGGATTTAATTCTTTTAATCTCTCCAATCAAAAACGATTTTTTTCTTTAATGTTGTATTACGTTTGCACAAACATAAAATTATGAAACAAACTTTATTGATAATTGCCACATTTATGGCATTTACTGCTTTTGCGCAATCGGTTAAGATGCCCCAACCTAGTCCAACTCAAACCATCAAACAGAACTTTGGTTTGGGAACTATAGAATTGAGTTATAGCCGTCCATCTTTAAAAGATCGGGTTGCTTTCAAAGAATATAGCGAATTGGCTCCAACAGATGTTGTATGGCGTACAGGGGCAAATGGCGCTACTACTATTACTTTTAGTGATGATGTTACTATAAACAATGTATTGGTAAAAGCAGGTAAATATGGGTTATTGAGTATTCCTACTAAAAAAAATTTTGTATTCATTATTACGCATGACACTACAGTAAACCAACCGCCTATGTATAATGGCGACCACGATGTGGTTCGGTACAATGCGCCTATCTCCAAAGGAGAAAAGGTTGAACAGTTTACGATGCAGTTTGTAAATATTACCTACGAAACCCTAGAACTACAATTAAACTGGGGTAGTACGCAAGTAAGTCTACCTATTAGTACCAATATTAAGGATAGGGTAAAAGCAGATGTTGAAAAAAGCGAGAATGGAGACAAACCTGCTTATGCTGCAATAGCTACTTATTACTATGAGATTGCCAAGAACTATCCATCAGCATTGGAATATATAACAAAGGCGGTGTATGCAGGAAAACCATCATTTTCTGCCTATCTTCTCAAAGCTAAAATAGAAAAAGAACTTGGAGACAAAGCAAGTGCAAAGGCAAGTGCAAACAAGTGTATCGAACTTGCCAGAACCGCAAATAACGATGATGCCGTGCGTGCTGCTAAAGCAATAATTGGAAAATTGTAGGAATTGGTTGTGGGTACCCAAAAGAAATAAATGATAAAAGACATCAATCAACTCGATTTCTCCAAACAATATACTTATGCCGATTACCTTACCTGGCGTTTCGATGAGCGGGTAGAACTCATCAGAGGATGGATAAGTAGAATGAGTCCTGCACCCTTGGTTAGTCATCAAAGAATATTAATGCGGCTTTCTTTACCCATTGGGAACTATCTAATAAATAAAAAATGTGAGTTATTTGTTGCCCCCTTCGATGTGCGTCTGACCAATAAAAGAAAGAGTGCTATAAACAAATCCATCACGTCTGTCGTACAGCCAGACCTTTCTATTATTTGTGACTTAGACAAACTAGATACAAAAGGTTGTGTTGGTGCACCCGATTGGATTATAGAAATCCTCAGCCCGGGCAATACAAAGAAAGAGATAAAAGAGAAATTCTCGCTATATGAAGAAAACGGGGTGAAAGAATATTGGGTTGTCTATCCAGAATATTTGATGGTACAAGTTTTCGATTTAACAAATGACAAATTTGTTTGGAGAAGCAACTACGTAAAAGAAGATTTGATACCCGTAGGCATATTTGAAGGATTTGCGATTGATTCGGATTTAATATTCAAATAAAAGCAAGTTTTCAAGTAATAAAATCTTCATCATATTTAAACAATGATAATAATAAATTTAGAGGACACTTACGAACCTATTGATGTAGCAGAAGACTTGTCTTTTATGACGTTTTATTCAGAAGTTACAAATTCTCCAAATATCCTCATTAAAGTAGACATATCTCCTTTAGGTGATTTGCATTTACCAAATGTTACTAATATGGCATTTGGGCCGTTAATTAATGGGGATATTGATGACAAAGCAAAAATCAATCACCAAAGTAAAGACAAGGTATTTTCAACAATTTTATTATTTTCTTTAATTTATTTGCAAAGTAATTCCAAAATAACAATTGGTATAGATGGGTCTAATGATATAAGAGCCTATCTATACCATAGAATGTTTCTTACCAATCGAACATATCTAAACGAATATTTTGTTACAATCGGAGTTGACTGGTATGTAAAACTTCTACGAAATGGAGATATTGAGTTGGATACAAATAGACAACCCTATTTTAAACCCAAACCAGAACCGTTTGATTATCTCAGACCGGCAAGAAATCTTTACAGATATTATATGTTTCAATTAACACAATAAAGGTGCAATTCAATTATTTTATATAATTTCACGGCATGAAAGAAAAAATACAGGAGCGAATCAATAAGGTTAGGAATTTGGCTAATGCCTCTGTAAAAGGCAATAGTGTAGGAACTAGCTCATCTCGTGTTACCGATAGTCTTTCTAGTTCGATTAGAAATTCTAAAGAAGCTACTATTTTCTTAGCAGAATTAGATGCCGCCATTAAAGTAGCTCAATCAAAAAAAGAATAGTTTAGAATACTGGCTGATTATGTTTGTCATATATATATTGCTATTTCGCTAATATCCAGTTTTTAAAGCGTTTAATAATATCTACTTTTCTAGGCTTCTCAAGACCATCATGAGTTAGTTTGTTTGTGAAGTTATAGTAGAGTTTTGTTCCATATTCACGCTCTTCTAAACCACCCTCTTTCTGTAGAATGTCTATAAAAGGGAGTATGTTATCATTTAATGTACTATTAATAGAAATCGTTTGATACTCACTCCTGTTTTGTGGATTTGAATTTATGTTTATTTCTTTGTTACCGTTTTCAGCAAAATAATCAATATGAAAGATTTCCGGCTTTAGTTTTTTTAGCCTTTTTGTTCCTTTCCTTTCATTTCTCCAAGGATGTTCATTTTTTTTCAACTGCTTAATCAAAAAACTTCTGTCCCAAAGAGTAACTTGGTGCGACATTAGAAAATCGGAATTCTGATTATCTAATGTCGCTATATTAAAACCTTGCAAATAATTCTCAGTTCTATTTGTTTTGTATACCTCTGAACTATGGAGTTTAATTTGTTGGCATTTATTTTTAAATGCAAATTCAAAAAGCTCATTAAAAAAAAGAGGATTAGTTTCTTTGTTTATCCACATATCTTCTTGAAAATAGAGAACATATTTTTCTGAAATTTTTTCTTTTAATAAGTAGGATAACCTATCGGCCCATTCACCTTTTCCAGATTGTATGTTAGTGAATCCATTAATTGAAACTTTCTTTTCTTCTGTTGCAAAATAATAATTGCAGTCCACATTAATATTCCAATATTTGGAAAAGAAATAATCAAATCCTTTAAATAGAAATTCATACCTATCACAAGCATGTACTAATAGGGCAACATCTTTTTTATTTGTGTACATGTGTAATTTACTTAGCAATTATAAAATTATTGAAGAAAAGAAATTATGTAAAATGAATGCAAATCTAAAGAGTTGGTTCTCATGTATCATATATTTGTTTTCCTATAACTTTTGATACGACAATTTTTGAGGCGAAATATTTATTTTATTTTTATCTAACTGAGTATGAAGGTATCTGGCTTTACATTCATCAAGAATGCGGTTTTAAATGGTTACCCCATTGTTGAAGCCATTCTATCTGTTTTGCCTTTGGTAGATGAAATGATTGTTCTTATTGGTGATTGTGACGATGATACAGTGGGACTAATTGAAACCATTAACGACCCTAAAATAAAAATTCATCATTCTGTTTGGGATAAAACACTCAGAAGTGGCGGGAGAGTTTTGGCAGTTGAAACCGATAAGGCATTCGCATTAATAGATCCTGCAAGCACTTGGGCAGTATACATACAAGGAGATGAAGTGATTCACGAAAAATACTATCCTGCTATCCGAAAAGGGTTTGAACAATATAAAGACAACTCAAAAGTACAAGGATTATTATTCAAATACACTCATTTCTATGGCACTTACGACTATGTGGGTGATAGTAGAAAGTGGTACCATCGAGAAGTTCGAGTGATCCGAAACGATAAAAGCATTCATTCTTATAAGGATGCACAAGGATTTAGAATAGGTAAGAAGAAATTGAATGTAAAACTGATTGATGCCTATATATACCATTACGGTTGGGTAAAGAGTCCCGAACAAATGATGAAGAAGAGTAAAAACTTAGGACTTCTTTGGCGAACTGACGAAGAAGCAAAGGAGATGCTTCAACAGCCTGATTATTTTGACTTCAATGAGTTTGACAGTTTGGCCAAATTTACTGATACGCATCCTATTGTAATGCAAAAAAGAATAGCAGATAAGAATTGGAACGTTGAGCTTGATATCACAAAGAAAAAGCTTTCTTTCAAGAAAAGACTACTCTATTATTTTGAGAAAAAGACTGGAATCAGGCTATTTGATTTCAGGAATTATAAAACTATCAGATAATATTCTCTTTTCAAGGAAATAATAGAAATTGAAAATTCATTCGTGATACTTTACATCTTCCCTCTTCCTATAAAATTCATTTTTGATAGTTTAATACTATGCTTTATATGAGATATTATAGGCAGAACTCTTTTCCGATGACCAAAAAACAATTGACGATTTTTAACTAAAAACAAGAATATTTCCCTATCAATTACATTATATTTCTTAGTGTTATGTTTTTTAATTAGATCTAAAAATTGTTGTAAAAAGTGTTTATGATTTGACTTCATACTATCAATTGTTGCCAATGCCTCCAATGTTTCGTGAAGGTCGAGTTCCATTTTCTTAGAAGGCGATTTCTTGTCTAATGAAAAGTTCTTGCCATGAACTCTATGATGAACCAATGCTTTATTGACTGACTTTATCTTTCCATTACAACAGGCAACAGCAGAAATCCACAAATCGTATAATATTCCATGCGGCATAGGCAATATCTTCTCTAATAGTTCCCTTTTAAATAGCATTGTATGACCAGAAATCTGACCATACAAAAACAATTGCCTAGTATCGTTTCCTTCCATTGGAATTCTTGATTTGGCAAGTTTATGCTTTAATTGACCATCCTTCAAAGAGATATTTTGACAATGAACAAGGCTGACTTCATCTTCTTCATTAAAGCAAGCAACAGATGCAGAAATTTTTTGTGGCAACCAAATATCATCCTGATCTGAAATTGTTATAAATTTTCCATTTGCCATTTTGATGGCTTTCTCAAAGTTTTTATTATAGCCTAAATTCTTTTCATTTTGATAGAATGAAATAAAAGAATACTGCTTACTCCATGCCTCAATCTTTTGATGTGTATCATCAGTCGAACAATCATCTACAATGATCAATTCAATATTTTTATAATCCTGATGGATGATTGATTCTATTTGTTCGTCAATAAAATTACTGCCATTATAAGTACACATTACGACAGAAACTAATGGAAGAGAACGATTCATTGTATTAGGTTTTTGAGTTGAAATAGTTGTTTATTTAAGATATTGATTCAATCCATTTTCTGCCCATTTTATATTCTGAGCAATAGTATTATTCATTTTAAGTGTATTCTCTTCAAGGTTACTTCTATCCACTTCCAGATGATAAATATGATATTCAATCCCTCCCATCTTTAAATATTTCTTTTTCACACCATTATTTATCAATCTAATTGCAAGGTCGCTATCTTCCCTTCCCCAACCACTATATTGTTCGTCGTATCCATTTACAGAAATTAAATCATTTTTCCAAAAGGACATATTGCATCCTTTAACGTCAAATTTATTCTTACCCGAAATCTTATATCTAGTAGAAAAATAGTTTCGCAGTGTTGCATTTCTTAATCCATTCAAAAAGTTTTTGCTTCCCTTTATATAAAAACCAAACTTGACTATCTTATTACTTAAGACGGTTTTTGATAATTCTTGACTTAATAAAGTTCGACTGCCAGTTATAAAAAAACCCTCTGCTGTAATTCCAAGATGATCTTCTATGAAGCATGGGTGTAATATAATATCGGCATCTATTTGAATGATATAATCATACTGTGTGGCTGCAATTGATTTGTTTCTAATTTTTGCCAATTGAAATCCATTATCCTTATGCCAAATATGCTGAATGGGAATCTTTGTTTTTGATTTAAAGGAATCTATTAAACCTTTAGTTTCTTCAGTACTTCCATCATCGGAAATAATTATTTCATTAGGTAAATGTGTTTGATTCAAAACACTCATCAAACACAATTCCAATGCCTGTGGCCAATTATAAGTGGAGATAATTAAACTACAAGCGATGCCTGAACCCATTTTTAATAATTATAACTTGTGAAAAGATTGATTGATTGATTGATTGATTGATCCGAAATACAATATGATGATTGCAAATATAATAGTCTGTCATTTTAATTTTAAACAAGATTTAATGTAAATATCTCCTTTGGGTACGACTTTAAAATCTATAAACCAATTTTTGATGAGCAAGTGTTTATCTCGTCAATTATATTTGTTCAATATCAGATCATCATAAAAGTTTTAAATGCTCGCACTTTCGGTTATTATTATATGTAAAAATGAAGCAATTAACATCGCAGATTGTATTAATGCTGCTAAATTAATTACCAATGATATTATTGTAGTCGATTCAGGAAGTACAGATGGAACAGTTGAAATAGCGAAAAAGTCCGCTATTAATTTGATTGAGACAGTATGGACGGGATATGGTGCTGCAAGAAATATGGCATCAGATGCAGCAAAAAGTGATTGGATACTTGCAATAGATGCGGATGAAAGAATAACACCATCTTTAGTTCAATCAATTGAAAGAATTAAGAATCTAGACAATTCAACTATTTATGGATTTAAGAGAATGAATTTCTTTTTAGGAAAGAAAATGAGATTTGGGAATTGGGGTAGAGATAAATCTTATCGACTTTACAATAAGCATTTTATTTCATGGGACAATTCCCCTGTTCATGAATCGTTGATTGGTACTGATATAAAAAAGCAATTCATAAATGGGCATATAGAACATTATCCTGTCAGGAAGTTAGCAGAGAATGAGGCTAAAATGTTTAAATATGCACGACTTAATGCAACCAACTACTTTGAAAAAGGCAAGAAACCAACCCTAATTAAAAGGTATTTATCTCCACTTTCCGATTTTATAAAATCCTACATCATTATGTTGGGTATTCTTGATGGCAAAGAGGGTTTTATTGTTTCCTATTCGAACGCTCGATATACCTATTTGAAGTATAAGTACCTACTAGAAATGAAAGCAAAAATATAGGGTCCTGATGAAAAACATGACAATCTTAATTTTTACAAACTATTCAAACTCAAAAAAAGTATTCAACCTATTTTCAAAACACTCCAAAAAACAATATGGTTAACAAAATAAAACTAACAGTTGTAATATGCACCTACAATGGGGCAAAATATTTTAAGGAACAGTTTGAGTCTATAATAAATCAGAGTTATCCAATTGATGAAATCATCATTGTGGATGACAACTCTATCGATGAAACATTTTCTATCATTGAAGAATTAACAAAAGGGAAAGAATGTATTAAGGTTTTTAGAAATGAGACAAATCTTGGTTATAATAAAAACTTTGAAAAGGGCTTGCAATTAGCTACAGGAGATATTATTGCAATTTGTGATCAGGATGATATTTGGCATCTCGATAAACTTAAGATTCAAATTGAAACTTGGACTGAACCTACACTGTTGACTTATTGTGATACCATTCCTTTTCTTGATAAAATCCCTTCAAATCCTGAAAAGAATAAAATATCCTGTCGTTTAAAAGGAAATAATCCAAAGCAATTGTCTGTTTTCAATACCATCAGTGGACATACCGTTCTTTTTAAAAGGGAATTGCTTCAATTAATACTGCCTTTTATTGAGGACGTTTATTACGATTGGTTACTTGCCATAACAGCTATGTGCAATGGAGGAATTAGTCATATCTCCGAAATTTTAGTTTATCAAAGGGAACATGCCCAAAATGTTACGATTAAAAAGAATTTGTCAAAGAGTGTAGTATTGGTAAAGGATAAATTTTTACTAACCAAACAGCTAAAATATTTCAGGACAATCCCTAACTTAACTCAAGAAGACCAGCATTTTTTTGATTTATTTAATGAGCTTTGGTTTGAAAGAAAAATTGGCTTTAATTGGAATCTATTTCTGTTCATATTTAAAAATAGGAAAGATATTTTTGCATATAAAGTTCGAAAGTTCCCATTCTTTTCTTATTTGAAGCATAGTATAAGGTTTGCAACGAATTAAAGTATAAATACTCGAATCGGTGATTCTTGTCTTAAAGAATCACATAAATCTGCTGCCGTGGTTCGTGGCTTCGCGAAACGCACATTATTACTCTTTCATTACCACTTAAATCAAGTTTCGTGAAGACAGGAACCTTGGCGGGGAGACGTTCTTGAAGATCAGATACGTCCGTAGCCGTGGTTCGTGTCTTCACGAAACATACATAATTCTGCTACCGTTGTTAGTGTTCTCGCGAAACACTTCAAAATACATCCATAATATGACTTAAAAAGCTAAAGTTGTTTTCACCAGTTAAATAAAATTTTGCTGATGAATATTTATATGACTCTTGCGTTTTTGATAATGACCAATGCTTTGCTAATGGATTCGCATGTATATAGGCAAGTTTTTGAAAGGCTGTATCTTTATTTATTAGTTTAAATGCAAATGAATCCCTTTGCCAAAATTCATATTTCTTATTATCTGCGACAACAGAATATTTTTCAAGTCCTTTGGGATTATTATTTTGAAGCAATTGTTTAAAAGCGTGTGCAGTAAATTTTAGGAATGAAGCTCTTGGAATCTCTTTCCCATTCATTTCTAGTAGTTGCCAAATAATGTGTAAATGATTGGGCATAATAACAAAGGCATAAACAGATATTTTCCCTTTGTTATGTAGGAATGTTAATGAGTCTATTATTATGTTTTTATATGCATCATTTTCAAGTAAATAGCTCCAACCATTAATTGTAGCCGTAAAAAAGTATAAGCTACCTAACTCCATATAGGAATTTCTTTGTGACAGAATTGTATTTTCCATTAAACGAAAGTAACTATTTAATTGTGGGTACATAATGATTTTCCACATGATTTTCTCAAAAGTTTCGTGAGGACACGAACCTTGGCAGGAATCGTTCGTTACCGTGGTTCGTGTCCTTTCGAAACAACAATTATTACTCTTTCATTACCACTTACTTCAATCATAGCCATCTGCTATTGCCATGTTAGCACCGCTATTTAATCTTTCGGCAATGCCTTTATTTTGCCCATCAGAAAAATATACAACCTTTGAATTGTCAAAATCATTGAAATCTATTGAAGCTGTCTGGTTTTCTGTGTTATCAAAAACATATACTTTTTCAACATAACTAATAAATGACAAAATGTTGGTCTTTACTTCTTCGCTAGGATTATATAAAATATTTACGGCTGCTATTCTCATATCTGTATTTATTGGCTTTTAAAAATGACAACTTCTATACTTAATCTTTACTAGCAATATTTAATTAACGTTTGCATATTCAAGTATTTGAGCAAAAATAGTAGATAAACACATAAACCGACTCATTTGGGTGGTCGCTAAATAGAATTGCCTTCCTTTTCCCGATTTTTTACTGCACCATTACTTAGCTGATAAACAACAACTGCATCTAAATGCTTCTCTATTCATTGGATATATTTTTACATGTATTAATGGATTATTGACCTATTTATTTTTTTATTCTTAGCTAAATTTTCAATTTTCGTATTGAGGGAAAAATAAAGATGAGCTCTATGCAGATATTACCACCTGAAATTACTGTTATTACTGCCATACATAATGGCTTGTCCATCAACAAGCTATTTTATGAGTATGTAAAGAAACATACACACTACCCACTTCAATTAATTATTATCGACAACCTTTCAACGGATGGCAGTCGTGAATTCTTTCAGCAACAAGGAGTTACCGTAATTGCTAATCCTGCCAATTACTCTTACCCTGTTTGTCAGAATATTGGCATCGATGCGGCTAAAGGAGATTATTTGTTCTTTTTAAATAATGATATACTAGTAGGGCCGCAATGGGATAAGCGATTGATAGATACTGCCCAAAAGCATTCTTTAGATATACTATCGGCATCTAGATTGGAGAATATGGGAAATGCCAAACGAACCAAGTCCTTAGCAAGAAGATGGAAAAAAATTAAATATCCATTGTCAATATTTGGTTTTAATGATACCACCCTAAGCCTAATGGTGAAATTAATGTATGGGAATTGGGAGCAGTTTTCGGAAACAATTTTCAAAGATAATGCCGACAAAGTAGTGGAAGGCATTGTGGGAGATAATGTTATGATGACCCGAAAAGCAATTCAATCCATTGGTCGCTGGGATGAACGATTGCAGTCTGCAGACTTTGACCTTTTTATGCGTTCTAAACAAAGGAGTATTCAAGTTAAGGATATTAAATCTTGTCATATTGCATTAGGTGTTTATATCCATCATTTTGGAAGAATGACCATTAAATATGGAAAGCACGTTCCTATACCATTTGCTGATAAAGACAATTTAATAGGACTTTCAGATAAATGGACTCAAGAAGAATTGGAAAGTTTTCATCCCAATAATGCCACTTTAAGATTAAAGTAAATTTATTGCCGTGGTTCGTGTCGTTTCGAAGAACATAATATTTGCAATTTTATAAAATCAATTTCTTTCCAAATAATACATTCTTAATACCGATAATCTCTTCAATATCATTCCAAAGAATTGGAATGCCATTTATTTTATAATTATCTCTTTGATCTGGTGTGGCTTTCGTAACTTATTCCCCTCTCAAGCGCATGACTCTTTCCTGTACTTGCAGTTACTAAACTTCGAATAGACACATGCTACCTAATATTTGAGAATAAGTAACAACAGGCACATGACCGAGTCATTCGCCAGGTTCCTGATTTCCGAACAATATCATACAATCTTTACCATTCCTGCGCTAGTTGGAGAAGCCAAATCCCAATGAAACATTTGCCATAAAATTATATTTGGAAGAGTTACTTTTGCCCACTATTTATTTAGCACATGTATTATTTCGTTTATTTCATTTTGTATCTTTTTTCTTTATTGCCTTGGTTCATCATTTATGGGATTAGTGATTTCCTCTATTTAGTGATTTATCGTGTTTTTGGGTATCGAAAAAGGGTGGTAATGGATAATCTATTAACTGCATTTCCCGAAAAGACTGAAAAAGAAAGAACTAAGATTGCCAATGAGATGTATCATCAATTGATTGACACTTTTCTGGAAACTATCAAACTAATATCTATTTCAAAAGAAGAACTTAACAAACGATTCGTTTGCAATTACGAAGTGGTCAATGACTTATTTGCTAGTGGTCAAAATGTGCAGTTGCATGGTGGTCATTTTTTCAATTGGGAATATGTCAATCTTGCTTATTGTGCTAACCTGAATTACCCATTTATCGGTGTATATCAGCCAATGTCCAATAAGATTATGGAAAAGATTATGTATAAGATGAGAGCAAAGTTTGGCACCCATCTAATAGCAGTAAATAATTTCAATAGAGGATTTATTAAGCTTTCACGTGGTCGTTATGTACTAACACTAGGTGGGGATCAGAATTCTAGTAACATGGAAAACTCCTATTGGATTCCATTTTTTGGAAAGATGGCTCCCTTTGTTACTGGACCAGAACGGATGTCGGTTGCAAAAGATACAGCTATCGTATTTTCTACTACTTATAGAATTAAAAGAGGCTATTATCGTTCGGAATTGAGTTTGTATACCACCCAACCAAAGACTTTGCCTAAAGGAGAAATAACTATTGCATTTAGAAACTTTCTGGAAAGTCAGATTCAAAAACGCCCATCCAACTATTTATGGACTCACAAGCGTTGGAAACGTCCTTATGATGCAGAAAAGTATAAGGAAAATACTTTGGAAACCATTTAAAATAAATATATCGATACCATAATTCGTCTCCTCCTAAAACTAGCTTAGTACATGTCATACTAAGGTTAAATAAAAGCATATTATACACAGTATGTGGCGTATTATACATAGTACGTGCCGTATTAAACTTAGTACGTGGCATATTATACACAGTATGCTACATATTAAACTCAGTATGTAACCTATTATACACAGTATGCTACGTATTAAACTTAGTATGTAACCTATTATACATAGTACGTAGCGTATTATACACAGTATGTGACGTATTAAACTTAGTACGTAACGTATTATACGTAGTATGTGGTAATTTATGCTTAATTAAGGTCTTTTTTACAGTGCTTTTCGGGCGGCCTATATAAAAATCAAAATAATACAATTGTCACAACGGTTTGTTAAAATTTAAAATTCTTGTTCGAATACCCTATTAATAGCTTCCCTTTACACAAATGCTAAATCAAGCATCTAAATAAAACGAAAGTTATGAAAAATTCAGTTAATGTACCCACCAAGCCAGTTGAATTTGATGTCTATCAAAAAAGCGCAGAACCTATTATGGAAGCAAAAGCAACCGCCTATGCCATTCTCCCCGCAGCAATAACTGCCATCATTCTCATAAAAGCAAAGTGGGACGGATTGGTAGCTATTTGTGATAGCGGCAATACAAAAGGACCCGGTGCCACGGCCAATAGAAACAAATATTTGCCTACCTATAGAAATGCAATATTAAGTATACTGAACTTGTATCTGGTAGACAATGACAACGTAACAGCTGCCGATAAACTTGCTTTTAATATTCACACCCCCTCGGGGTCAAAGACTTCTATTCCTGCACCCACTAGTACGGTGCATGGCATCGTATCTTATATGGAGCCACTAGCTCAATATTTTGATTTTGTAGATACCGTTTCCGGGAAAAAAGGAAAACCCGCAGGCGTCGCTTTCGTAGAGTTGAGGTATGTAGTAAGTACGGTACCGCCGGCATCGGTGGATGACTGCCCTTTGAGTATTTTTGTTTGTAGAAGCAATATAAAAGCATTGTTTGTTAGCAGCGAAGTAGGCAAAAAGGCGTACTATTTTGGTAGATATATCAATAGAAACGGTAAAGTGGGTCCTTGGTGTGCTATGTTTAGTGCCACCATTATTTAGTGATTTACTGGAGGTAATAGTTGTGGAAAAACAGAAAATGTACAGTTTGCAAACTGTTTTGTATTGCCTGCCTGCTATTGCAACAAAGCATTAGTTTGAAATGAAAAGGACTGACACTAAAAGATTACCCAATTAAAGAATTTACTTGGTAATTTTCATCGGGATAATACATATAAAAGCACGAGCCTTCTTTAATATAACTTATTATTTGTTGGCAAAACTCCTCCGGAACAGCAGGGCATCCTTGGCTACGCCCCAAACGACCACATTGTTTTATAAATGTTTCACTTACATAAGGAGCACCATGTATTACTATTCCTCTCTGTTCTGCTTCATCGTTAATGCCTTTTTCTATACCCCTAAGTCGCATAGATAATCCATGATTGCCTTGGTAGGTATTGCCTGTGATATAAAAACCAAGGCTTGATTTAAAAGAATTTTCTTTATTGCCAAAATTCGTGGCAAATTCTTCCCCCGAATTTCGGCCATGTGCAACATAGGTATTTATTAATACTATTTTTTTGTCCATGTCTATCACATATAGTCTTTTTGTATTGGAGGATTGAGAAAAGTCGACTACGGAAAGTATGCTTGAATTGGATATTAATTTTTGTGTAGATAACAGATTCCAGCCTGCTACTGCTTTATCAAAAACTACTTCTTTAAGCCCAATCTCTAATAGGTGCAACTGCTTGTATAAACGCTCTTTTCCGAATGTTACTGTTATTTTATCTTTCTTTGGCTTAGGAAAACCAGGAAAAGAAAAAAATAGTAATATGAGGGGAAGGGTAAGAAATCTTTTTTTTAGAGATAAATATTTCATGGGTATTATTTTAACTATTGTATTTTTTGCAGGTATGTATATAATCGTGCCACGTCTTCTTTACTACACAATGCAGTTCCTGCGTTTAAAGTAGCTGCAGTGCCACAAGCAATTCCCAGCTTAAGTATATCTTTCCAGCTATGTCCTTTAGTTATTCCCAATACTAATCCTGCAACCATGCTGTCCCCCGCACCAACGGTACTTTTTACTTCTACATCAGGTGAAAGCAGATGTATTGCCTCTTCTTTCGTTACCAGCATTGCCCCTTTTGCACCCAAAGAAACAACGACTACACTACAACAACCGTCCATTATAATGTTTCTTGCAGCTAGAACAATTTCATCATCTTTCAATTTATCTACACCACAGAGAAAACTTAACTCTTCCAAATTAGGTTTAATCAGAAATACACCCTCGTGTACGGCATTTTTTAAAGCCTCTCCTGATGTATCAATTATTAGTTTTGCTCCTTTATTTTGAACGATGGCAGCCATCTTTGCGAAGAAATCTAATGGCACACCAGGCGGAAGACTTCCACTAGCAACTACAAAATCGAATCCTGTATTGTTTTGAAGAAAAAGAAGTGGTTGTTGCCATTCCTCCTCTGTTAATGTGGGACCTTGCATTCCAAATCTATATTGATCATTGGTTGTATTATCTATAACAATCAGATTCTCTCGCGTATTCTGGGCAATTTTAAAATCAATAGACGCTATGTCTGTTTCATTCATCATCTTTTTAAACTCTGCACCAATATAACCACCACACATATACAAAGCCAATGATTCGCAACCTAGATGATCTAGCGCTCGCGATACGTTTATGCCTCCACCTCCAGGTTCGAGGGAAGGTGTACTACATTGTAATTTCATTTCTGGCAAAATGGCTTGTACTGTTGTGCCTTTATCTAAAGAGGGGTTTAGCGTAATCGTAATTATTTTCTGCATTACAGGGTAAATTAATTTTGGTAAAGATAGGTTTAGGCCATCCTTAAAATAGAGTTGCAGATTAGGATAAACCCCATTTCTGCTCATGTGCTAAAGTTGAATAGTATAAATATTGAAATCTTACAAACATTACATTCTATTATACAACATTTTGGGTGATGTGATCATACACCTTTGCTGTCAATGAAAACAATACATTTTTAAACATATAAAATGGACTTACAAAAGGTTATTAAAACAGCGAAAGCTCTGGTTGCGGATAATAAAGGTCTTCTAGCAATGGATGAAAGTATCCATAGTTGTAACAAAAGGTTTGCATTATTGGGTATTCCAGAGACAGTAGAAGCCCGCCGAGCATATAGAGAATTGATTATAACGACTCCTAATTTGAGCGAGTTTATTAGTGGCTTAATCCTTTGTGATGAAACATTCAGACAGTCGAAGCGTGATGGTACTCCTTTTATTAAAGTCATCGAAGATGCAGGTATTATTATCGGTATTAAAGTAGATGCAGGTGAGGTAGACTTTGAAGGTCACCCAGGAGAAAAGATAGCTATTGGGTTAGATGGATTATCAGAACGGTTAGCAGAATATGCTGGTATGGGCGCCCGTTTTGCCAAATGGCGTGGTGAAATAATTATAGGAAAAGATATTCCTAGTAAAGATTGTATTGATGCGAATGCTAAGTCATTAGCTAAATATGCAGCATTATGTCAAGAAGCAGGATTGGTTCCAATTGTTGAACCAGAAGTTATAATGGATGGTAAACACCCCCTCTGTCGTTGTCTTGAGGTTACGAAAGAAGTTCTTCTTTCGGTTTTCAATCAACTACAGTTACACAATGTTGCATTGGAGGGAATCCTCTTAAAGCCTAATATGATATTACCTGGATTGAATTGTGCTATTCAAGAAAGCGTAGAAGAAGTAGCAGATGCAACAGTCCGCTTTTTATTAAAATCAGTGCCCCTAACAGTTCCTGGTATTGCTTTTTTGTCGGGAGGACAGCCTTATCAACTAGCTACTGAGCACCTGAATGCAATGAATGCACAATTTAAAGACAAATTGCCGTGGGCATTAACTTTTTCATTTTCTCGAGCTATTCAGCAACCTGTATTGGAATTGTGGAAAGGGAATAAAAACAATGTAGAGAAAGCCCAAGCAGCATTATTTCACCGTTCAAAATGTAACTATGCTGCTTGTCGTGGTGAGTACGATATAACAATGGAGTATTCGTAAATGATAGCATTAATAAATATTTAGTTATGTAGATGATGAAGGTGTCAGGTGTAACTTGTCAAAACCGATGTAAGGATGATATTTTCTATATTAAATCGCATTCAGCAAGTTCCGCCCGACACAATCATTATAACATAGTTTGTCTTACCTTTTTTCTTCTGACATTCAGGCTTAAGTAACAAGAAATGCAGTTAACACTTATTAGACACGGACAATCTACTTATAATTTAGAGAATCGTTTTACGGGTGAAATCGATGTGCCTCTGACCCAATTGGGAAGAGAAGAAGCCTTGCTAGCGGGGAAAAAGATAGCAGACTATCATTACGATATGGCTTATACTTCTTTATTGATAAGAGCAGAAGAGACGCTGCAAATTATTTTGAAAGAAATAAATCAAACCCAAATACCCATTATAAGAAACAAGGCTTTGAATGAACGGAACTATGGCGATTTACAAGGCCTGAACAAAGCACAAACTGCCATAAAGTTTGGAGATGCAAAGGTGCTTATATGGAGGAGGAGTTATGAGGTGCGCCCACCTGGCGGAGAGAGTCTGGAAGACACCTTTAACAGAACAGTTCCTTATTACAAATCTGAAATTGAACCCAAGTTATTAACTGGAAAAAATATACTTGTTGTGGCTCATGGCAATAGTTTGAGGGCATTGATCATGTATCTGGAACATATTGGTAAAGACGATATATTGAAGCTAAATATACCAACGGGTATGCCAAGGAATTATAACATTGATTGGTTAAAAAAAGTTACAGACGTTTCTTATTTATGAATAGCTTTTTTGAGCATCCTTATCGTTACTAGCAACCTTTTCATTTTCCTTGGACTGTATAGATTCTTTGTTTTCCAATTCTATTTCTTTTACCCAAACAGCATAGTCGTTGGGATAAATGTCTCTGCCTTTATTACGTGCATAAACCCTAGTGAACGTAGCACCTAAGTATAGAATGGCGGCAGAATAGTAAAGCCATAGCAATATGATGATGATGGAACTTGCTGCCCCATAAGTGTTGCTTAAATTACTCTTTCCTAAATAGAAGCCTATAGCAAACTTGCCGCCCATAAATAGGATAGCTGTTGCCACCGCACCCATAGTTATGTCTTGCCACTTAATCCGTGCATCTGGTAATACTTTAAAAATAACCCCAAACAATAGACTAGTGGCAATAAATGATATAAAAAGGTTGAGAATATAGGCAAAATGTACCGTATCGGATAGCAGATATCCTGATAAACGCTCCCTTATAAAGTTTAGTAAAGAATTAATCAACAAAGAAACTAGCAACAGAAGTCCTAGGCTAATCAACATGATAAAACTTAGGACCCGGTTCAATATCAGTTTCTTCCATCCTGTTTTTGGTTTTGCTTTCAAACGCCATATTTCATTAATAGAATCTTGTATTTCTCCAAACAGCCCCGTTGCAGCAACTAACAAGGATAAAATGCCTACTGCCGTTGCCCATGATGCTTTGTTGGAATATGTAGCATTGCGTATAGCCTGCTCTATTTGTGCAGCAGCATCATTGCCTACAAAAGTCTCTATACGACTGTATATGCCCCCTTCTATTGCAGCTTTTCCATAAAATATATCGCAAAGGCTGATGACAATAATCAGTATTGGGGCAATGGCAAAAATGGTATAGAAAGCCAAAGCCGCACTCATACGCAGTGCTTTGTTAGCCGCAAAATCGGCATACGTCTCCTTTAATATTGACCATATTGTTGTAAGGTGTTGTCCCATAATAAATTTTGGAAAAGGTGTAAGGTGAATACAAGAGCCGCAAAGGTTTTATACCCCTTTTATATGCACCACTCCCCTTTATCTCGGTCCATGTTCTCTTCCTTCTCCCAAACGAGGTGTCTGTTTTTGTGCAGGAGAAGGTGTATGTTGTTGAGGCATCGAATGCTGTTGTTGTGGTACTGCACTACGTTGCTGAGGGGTAGGTTGTTGAGGGGTAGATTGTTGCATAGGACGTTGTTGAGGTACGCTATGTTGTTGCGGTGCAGCATGCTGTTGTGGAGGTTGCACTGATTTTGGTGCTTGTTGAAGCGGTTTTGAACGATTTGAACCATTGGGTTGGTTGGTGGGTGTAAATGGATGTATGGCAGGATTAATATTAACATCATGCATTGGCTGTTGTTGCTTATGTATATCATTATTTGTGATGGGAGAATGGGTTGGTGATGCTATGCTCGGACGTGGGTTTGGTGAAACTGGAGTAATAGGGTGTACTTTCTGACCAAATTTACTCCCCCCAATAGTATTCATCGTTACCGTTGCTGGTCGGCCTTGGTTGGTAGTTGCATACTGTCCCTTGTCGTTTCTTGCAGTGTTATCATGGGAAGATTGTATATGGGTAGGCGTTGTGTGCGACTCGCTCATAGCCGCTTTCTCCCGTAAGTTTGGTCTAGACTGTATCCCATGCAAGCCTCCATTAAAGCTCGTGTGATTGGTTCTTTTATTTATCACCGTCCTATCTATGTAGGTATTGTGTATCACTGTTCTATTCACATTCATTACGGCTGTATTATATCTAAAATGACCTTCGTGCCATCTTCCACCGCCAAACCCCCTGCCATTATAGCCATATCCATAGTTTACACCACCATAGAAGCCAACATGTGGCCCCCAATACCCCCTATTCCAGGCATAAACACCCCCGATAAAACCCCAGTAACAGGGCGTCCATAAAAAGTAAGGTTGTGGTGGATCTACCCAAACACCCGGTACCCAATAGTAGCCATCATCTCCATAGGCCCAATAGCCGGGTGTCCATAGATAGCCATCTACCGGGCA
Source organism: uncultured Chitinophagaceae bacterium (assembly GCA_903883945.1). Lineage (GTDB taxonomy): Bacteria > Bacteroidota > Bacteroidia > Chitinophagales > Chitinophagaceae > Parasediminibacterium. Next base: position 35,196 of record CAISCV010000035.1, read on the forward strand.
TTCGGGTTGGTCATATACTAGCAAGGGTGGTGGTGCAATAGTAGCTGTGATGGAAAGCTCAACCTGACAAAACGCATGGGCGCTGAAACCCAACATACTTACGGTTAGTAATAAGCTATATAGAAACTTTTTCATTATGCTGTTTTATATTTGATTGTAAAATGACAGGTACTAAATGCAATTTACTGTTTTAGCCCTTTGTTTTTTATGCGCATTAACAGATAGTTATCAATCCATCAACTTGTTAATTTCTTTTGATAAAACCCTCCCGAAGCATTTTTTTATACAACACATGGGCAATCTCTTCCATCATTTTGTTTACACCATTAGGATCGGTTGTTTTGGTGATACCTACCCAAATTATTTTGTCGGATAATATGGAGAAGACGCTTGTTTCGACAGTAAAAACCTTAGAAGTGGTATAGTACCCTTCATTAGAATAGTAGGCGAAGTTGCGGTAATAGTATCCACTAAAGTTGCGGTAATAAGGGGGGTACAACTCGAAGTTGCTTGGGTTGTATACCTTTTCTTTCTCTGCATCTATCAGTCGCATAGTTATTGCTCCATCAAAACCATCATTTCTTATTTTATTCCTGATAGCATCTTCATTTTTCTTGTTGAAATTTGAATCAAGATATTGATACGAGACCACCCCCTTATCACCCAAATAAGTGGCCATTTGATCTTCGGCTAAACGACTGCTAATTTTGCTTTTAAACAGCGCCACGACCAATACTTTATTAAGTTTGGCTATGCTGATATGTTTACCAGGTTCTCGCCAACTATTTGTAATGACTGTAGACCTATTGCATGAAAGCAATAAAACGAATCCTGCTATATAAGGCAGTAAAAGATTTCTTTTCATAACGTATTTTTTATTTAAATGTGGTAATACAACTTGGTTTCTATATCATTTTATTGCCCTGTATTATTCGAAGTAAAAGGGCTATTACGGCAATAATTAAAAGGAGGTGAATTAAAGCTCCTAAACCATAGGCAAAATAGCCAATTGCCCATAAAACCACTAGCACTACGGCTATTGTATAAAGTAAGTTTCCCATTATTTTTTGTTTTATTTAGTTGAAATGAAATATTAGTAAGTAAGCATCTGCTAGAAATTGTTGGTTGTCATTACCATCATTCTTCCCGGATATTGAACTGATGCATCCTCTTCCGCTGTTATAAATACCTTTAAGGGCTTAAAAGCAGATACTGTTTCGAAAGAACCTTTCAAAGTGCTTGAAAAAATGCTTGTTCCCGTTTTTACCTGCCCAACATTCATACTAACATTATTGGCAGACTCTATCCATACAACATAAACTTGCTTTGGAGGGGTAAGTCTATTTGGCTCCGCTAGATTTTCTAGATATACTTGAATTGTATAATTCTTATTTTTGTCTCTTTTTGTTTTAACATAACCCCTTGCAGCAGGAACTATTGGGGATATTTGGAACATAGCTTTTCTTGAACAAGAAGATAAGACCATAATTGCAATGATTGCCGAAGCACTTAAGATGATTGTTTTAGCTAACCAAGATGGTTGTAGGGAGGTAGTAGCATTGGGTTTTGTTTTTGTTGAATTTAAGTTTGGTAGTACCCCATTTTCTGGTTCTTTTTTAATAAATCGTTTAATAATTGTCATTGTAATTAATTTTATTTTATAACTGATTTGTTATTGTGTAAAGGTGAGTGGGCAGGCTAGTTTGAGCATTATACAGTTGTTATGAAATGTTGTATAATTCATTGATTGTTGGTTTTTCATCTGTTCATAGAGGCTAGAGCTAATGGAAGGTTGTTTATTTAGTACGTTTATATTGAAGAATTGGAAAGCAGGGTTAAGAGAAGCTTTTGTTTCCATTTCTGTTGGAAACATTTATTCCTCAGAAGGGTGAATGGCCTTATTTGCAAAATGATTCAATCTATTTTAAGGTAGCCTCTGCCATTATCAAAGAAAAATACGGGGATATCTCTCCCAAAACACGCCAATTGTATGAGGAAACTTGCCGATTCTGCCACAAATCACGCAGGTTGCGGCATTAATTTGGCCATCTACGTTATAAATCACGCTGGTTTTATTACGTAGATGACCATCTTCATGGCGTAGATGCGCCTCCATGTAACTAAGTCAGCCTTTTACATAACGTGGAAGCGCATCTTTATGGTGTGGAGGCCTGTCCACGTGACGAAAAAGGCAACACACGAGACATAGACAGCCCTCCACGTCATAAATCACGCGTGATTTGTGATAAAACCCGCGTGATTTGTCTCTCGGCTTGCCTTAAGTATGTCGCAATCTGTGTAATTTGTCTTGCAATCAGGCATGTTAATCACAGAAAAAGCTACTTTTCTGATTGCAACCAGTATATAACCAGGTATCTGCGATTCGTTTTTTAGTAAATCAACCCCTAAAATACCCCTCTTTCTGCCTTTTTACTACGTATTACTTGTCACTTGTTTTATACTGTTAAACTTTTTTGTCATATTTATTATTGATAATCAGTTATTTATGAAGACACGATAAAAAATAATTTGTTAGCTTGTACAAATAATCAAAATGTTACCCATACATTTGCAGCCCAATTAAAAAAAGTCTGGTGGGATAGCACCAGCAACTAAAAATTTTACAATGAGTCATTTACATTTCACAACAAAGCACGCCAACGCGGCTACCGTTACCCACAACTGGTGGATAGTAGACGGTACTAATCAAACCGTAGGACGTATGAGCGCAAGAATTGCGGCCGTCCTTCGAGGAAAAAACAAAACTTATTACACCCCTCACGTTGATTGTGGAGATAATGTAATAATCATTAATGCAGACAAGGTTGTTTTCACTGGTAACAAGTTGGAAGACAAAATGTACATCAACTTCTCAGGCTACCCAGGTGGTAAGAAAGAAGAAGCTGCTGGCGATTTGTTGAAACGCAGACCAGAAGCTTTGTTAGAAAGAACTATCAAAGGAATGCTACCCAAAAATAAGTTGGGACGTAAGATGATTGGTAAATTATTTGTGTATGCTGGCGATAAACACCCACATACTGCACAACAAGCTAAGGAGTTAAAATTCTAAATTACAAATACCTGATGGCTATGGCTATCAGTAAAAAGCAATAATAAATGGAAAAGCAAAAAAATGCACTTGGTCGTCGTAAGGAAGCCGTTACCCGTGTTTTCATTAGCAGGGGCGAAGGAAAGATTACCGTAAACGATAAGGATTACAAAGCATATTTCCCGTTGGTTTATCTTCAAAACCAAGTGGAACAACCAATTAAAACTGCTGACGTAGCAGGAAAGTTCGACATTGTAATCAATGCACAAGGTGGTGGATTGAAAGGACAAGCAGAAGCAGCAAAATTGGGTATTGCCCGTGCATTGCTAGAAGTGAATCCAGAATTCAGACCTATATTGAAAGCAGCTGGTCAGTTAACCCGTGACCCACGTGGTGTTGAACGTAAGAAATTTGGTCATAAGAAAGCACGTAGAAGCTACCAGTTCAGCAAACGTTAGTATTACTCCCTACCTCATTCAATGGGGTTTTGGAAATGTTATTATATTTTTTCAAACAAATATGCTTTGATAGTCCTTACAAGAAAGGATTGAGAAGTTTTAAACTTTATTAAAATGGAAGCAAACACTTCATTACAACAACAACTACTAGAGGCCGGCGTACACTTTGGCCACTTGAAGAAGAAGTGGAACCCTAAAATGTTACCTTACATTTTCGCTGAAAAGAAAGGTATACATATCATTGATTTGAACAAGACTGTAGACCATCTGCAAGATGCTGCTGCTGCAATGAAACAAATTGCAAAAAGTGGTAAGAAGATTATGTTTGTTGCAACTAAGAAACAAGCTAAAGAAATCGTTTCTGAGTGTGCAAAGCGTGTAAACATGCCTTATGCTACTGAAAGATGGTTGGGTGGTATGCTTACAAACTTCAACACGGTTCGTAAGAGTGTGAAGAAAATGCAAAGCATTGAGAAGCTATTGAATGATAGCACCGCTGACAGCTTGACTAAGAAAGAAAAGCTGACTTTGGCTCGCGATAAAGATAAAATGGAGAAAGTATTAGGTGGTATTGCCCAAATGGGTCGTTTGCCAAATGCTTTGTTCTTGGTAGATATCAGTGTAGAACATATTGCTTTGGCTGAAGCTAAGCGTTTGGGTATCACTACTTTCGGAATTGTAGATACTAACTCAGATCCTAATAAAGTAGATTTTGCAATCCCTGCAAATGATGATGCTACTAAGTCTATTGCTATCCTTACCAATTATATTACTGCTGCAATAGCAGAAGGGTTGGCTGAGCGTCAGGCAAATAAAGATGATGAAGATGTTACATCTGAAGATGGACACAATGAAAACGAAGCAAAAGCTCGCAGATTGGAGCAAGAAGCGCAAGCAGAAGGTGGTCGTGGTCGTAGAGGTGCTGGTCGTGGTACACCTGCCGATGCAAATGCACCTGCTGGTGGTGGCGTAAAGCGTCGTGCCCCAATTAATACCAACAATCGTCGTCCAGGCGGTCCAGGTGGAAGATAATATAAGTTAAAGGATACAGGTTACTAGATATCGGTAATACCTGAAACCAATAACTTGAAACTTGCAACCGTTATGGTAACATTAAAATAACATTGATAAAATGGCTGCATTGATAAACTTTGCAGCCATTTCTAAATTAAACAATAACGCCTTAAGAGGCAGATAAAAAGAAAGATTATGAGTACAGCAGTAGCAATTACAGCGGCGGATATTAACAAATTGCGTCAAGCAACTGGCGCTGGTATGATGGATTGTAGAAAAGCATTAACCGAAACAGGGGGTGACTTTGAAGGAGCAATAGATTGGTTACGTAAACAAGGACAAAAGGTAGCTGCAAAACGTAGCGACCGTGAAGCAAAAGAAGGGGTGATTATTGCAAAGACTTCTGCTGATAATAAAACAGGGTTTGTTATTACTATCAGTTGCGAAACCGACTTCGTTTCTAAGAATGCGGATTTCATCGCTTTTGCTCAAGGAATTGCTGATGCAGCAGTTGCTAACGATGTAAAAAGTGCTGAAGAATTGAATGAAGTATCTGTTGGTGGTGCTAAGGTTGCAGATTTGATTAATGATAAATTAGCTGCAATAGGAGAAAAGATTGGTATTGCACGTTTCGAAAGAATAGAAGCTCCTTTCGTTTCTTCTTATATTCATGGTGCAAACCGTATGGGTGTATTGGTTGCTTTAAATCAGGATGCGCCAGATGCTGGTAAGGATGTTGCTATGCAAATTGCAGCTATGAATCCATTGGCTGTTGATGCTGATAGCGTTCCTGCTGAAACCATTGAAAGAGAAAGAGCCATTGTTATTGAAACAATGAAAGCTGATCCTAAGATGGCTGGTAAACCAGATGAAATGGTTGCTAAGATTGCTGAAGGTAAATTGAATGCATTCTTTAAAGAACAAACTTTATTAGCGCAAGCTTTCGTAAAAGATAACAGTAAGTCTGTTGCTGAATATTTGAAGAGTGTAAATAAAGACCTAGTTGTTACTCAGTTTGTAAGAGTTGCTTTGGGTTAATATTTATTAATATATAATAAAAAGAGCGGCTATCCTATTTGGGTAGCCGCTCTTTTATTTTTGTGGTAGCTACTGTAACGAATGAATAAATCTAATTCAAAAAAGATTGGTTCATGTCTTAATTTAACTTTCGCATAAGGTGCGTAAATTTGGATAGAACTTTCCATTTTCCTATAAGTATAGTTTTCATTTTTTTACTTTGCCAACTTCAAAGCTGAGAATAACAACATGTGATAAGGGACTAACTTAAACAACCAAATCCTATCTTTACTATTCAGTGTAAGTTTATTTAAGTTTTGTTTGCATAAGAAGTCCCGCATAATTAACATTATTAAATTAACGTGAGTTTTGGATGTTACCTACTAAAAATGGAAGGCAATCTGTCCAAAAAA
>CAISCV010000036.1 GCA_903883945.1 uncultured Chitinophagaceae bacterium
AGTGGTGAGTGGTTAGTGGTTAGTTTAGCAATTGCGCTATAACTAATTGCACCTGAATTGTCTATTACTTTAATGCAGTAAAAATTGATTCCTGCAGTAGCTGTAGCATCTATATAGCTGTAGTTGTGTGCCGTAGATGGGCTCACCGTAGCCAATTCTGTAAAGTTGGTACCGTTTGTAGAGCGTTCTATTTTGTAGTTGGCAATATTGGTTTCGCCTGCCACATTCCATTTAACGGATACTTCCTTGCTACCCAACTCGCTTACAGTAAGGGTGATGTTTTTAACAGGCAATACACTTTTACCAAATACAATACTATAGCGATTTGCATAAGCAGCAGCATCGGTAGTGGTGGTGAAACCAACTTCGGTATTACTGCCCGATAGCAAAGTCTGCGTTTTTGTTGTATTGTCTTTTAGGTAAGCCACCAAACCATTACCCACAAACTGACTTGCATCTAGTTTAAGGGTGTAAGGTGTACTAGCTTTTAAATTATATAAATGCAAAGTCAATACGTCTGTTACCGTTGGAAGACTCCATGCATTGGTACATAGATCGGTACCTGCAACTGTGAAAGTTAGGTTCTCACCATGATTACTGAACTTAGTTGCATCATATTGGTCTAGACCACCTGAGAAACTGTTGTTAAATACCACTACCGCACCATCCACATTCTTGCCTCCGGTAAATAATCCTGTGGCGATTCTGTTTAGGGCTGTTTTACCAAATACATTGTATTGCGATTGGCTGTTGTCTATTGCGCTTTCCTTAAAAGTTAAGGAAGATGCAGACCCGTTGTTTTGGTTCTGTACAAAGAAGCCCTGACCAGGCTGAATGTAATTGCTTGGAGTGATGCCACCATTATATGTGTTAGAAGCACCTGTAAGTACACCATAGAATACATAGCCTTGATAGCCATCAGATGATAAGTTGGTAGGATCCAGATACCAGAAGCCCGCTTGCAGATTGCTTGACGTTACTTTTGTAAAGTCTAGTTGACCCAAATAAGGATTTGCCACAAAACTATAGGCATTAGCTCCTTGGCTGATGGCTGCAGGTACATTACCTGAAACCAAGCTACCAATATTACCCAATGTAACCGGTCCACTTGCAGTATTTACTTGTGCCCTGTAGCCTGTACCAGGCACTAAAGAAGTGCCAGAAGAAAGGCTTGAAGACCATGCTCCACCAGCATAACTATAGGTTTGGGTACTCAAATCGGCCACAGTACCACCTGTTACACAAACACCCAAATCTCTAAAGGCAGCTCCTTGGTCTTGTGCAATAAAGCGTTGAACGGTTATGTTGCCATTAATATTCCCACCTATTGGATAGTTTACAATAGCAGTACCCGTAGCAGTAGATCCTAGTGTTAAGTTGCCGCCTGTATTGAGCGTTCCGCCGTTAACCGTTAGTTGGCTGGCAACCGAAACAGACCCGCCTGATAGCGTAAGACTGCCATTGGTTACCAACAAATTGCCTATACTGCTGCCACTACCTGACACCGTAATGCTACTTGTACCCGAAGACTCTATTGTGCCACTGCCACTGATTGAACCAGTTGCAATTGAATGCCCATTGAGGTTTACACTACCATCTAATTGGATAGAGTTGGCAGTAGCATCTCCACTAAGTACTAGTTGGTGTGGGGTACTTGCAGGTATCATTACATTGGTAGTGCTAGTAGGTACAATGCCATCATTCCAGTTGCTGGCATCTTGCCAATTGGTGGAGGTTGTACCAGCCCAAGTGTAAGTTAACAAATAGGCAAACCCAGCCAAGCTTCCGGTGCCAATATCTTTGGTTACACTTATACTACCACTTGTACCTGTACCAACCACTGCCGTAATGGTATTATCATTTACTACGCTAAAAGAAGTAGCTGCTGTACCACCAAAGCTAACAGCCGTTGCCCCCGTAAAGCTAGAACCTTTTATAGTTACTGTATTGCCGGTGCCAGCAGAGGTTGGGATAAAAGATGCAATAGAAGGTGTTGTTGCAATTGAAACTTTTTGTATTGAAAGAATGCCAGTATCATTACCCTGACTAAGATTCCCAACATATAAATTGCCAGAAGCGTCGCAGGCTAAATATGTTGGAGAATTTAAACCTGTCTTCAAAAATGAAGACACTTCCCCTGTTGGGCTTATCTTGTTGATACTATCGTTATAGTAGGCAGTATACACATTTCCCACTGCATCACAGGTAATGTCAGTTATGAAATTATCAGTATTTAGCAAGGTTGATATTGTGCCAATTAAAGCTGGTATACTACCATTAGTACTAACTTTATTTATTATACTATTATTTCCATTAAAACAAAGGGCATATAAATTCCCAGCATTATCAAATACAAGTTTTCTAGGATGATCTAACAATGAAGCAGCATTTAAATTGGATGAAACAGAACCACTAGAATTTACTACATAAACTGCGTTGTCTGTTGTAGATACCCATAAATTACCTGATTTGTCAAAAGCAAGACTATTTATATTAGTGATTCCTTCGGCATAACCAGAAATTACACCATTTTTATTTGTTTTCATTATCCACCCATACGACGTAGAAGAATACAGATTCCCATTAACGTCATTAGCAATACACTGAGCATAAGGTAAATTATTACCAGTATTAAACCCCAAAAAATTTGTTGCAGACCCATTTGGACTAACCTTAGAAATACTAGATGAAAAACTAAAAGTAGGAGGAGTACTAAAAGGATTACTCATATACTGACTGTTTGACAATATAAACAAGTTACCAGTAGCATCAACTGAAATTCCAGATATGGGATAAGTTGGAGATGGTAATCCTCTTATAAAAGTGGTCAAAATACCAGTTGAGCTTACCTTAAAAATAGTAGCCATCCCCCCGGCATTATTGTCTATTACAAATAAATTACCAGAAGCATCAAAAGCAAGACTGTTAGGACTATTTAATCCTGTACTTACTATAGAGGATATGACACCACTCTTACTAATTTTTAATATGGTATTGGAATTTAATAGGTACAAATTACCAGAAGCATCAAAAGTAAGTGCTGAATTGCCATAAAATTCAGTGCTTACAAAAGTAGATACACCCCCATTTGGGCTTACTTTACTTATAGTTTTGTTATCTTGTCCAACATACAAATTGCCCGAAGCATCAAAAGCAAGCCCTTTAGGACTACCTATTCCTGTACTAACGAAAGGAGATACAATCCCACTTGGAGTTACTTTATTAATAGTATTGGTAATACCATTTGATGTTGACACATACAAATTTCCTGAAGCATCGAATGCAAGAGCAGTTGGGTCAGATATTCCTGCACTTGCAAATGTGGATACTACCCCACTTGGGCTTACTTTTTTTATTACATCAGTACCTGCAATTCCAACATATAAATTGCCCGAAGCATTAATAGCTAGAGCATTTGGAAAACCTATTGCACTTGCAGTTACAAATGTGGATGCTACCCCACTTGGGCTTACTTTAATTATACGGCTATTACCATATAAATTTGCCACATACAAATTACCAGAAGCATCGAATGCAAAAGCAGACGGATTGCTTAAATAAGAACTCGCGATTGTACTAATCGTTTGTCCCTGCGCCTTCCACGTAAACATAAGAATAAAGAGTAGTAGAACTTGTGTGTAACGTTGTACTGTTTTTGTCATTTTTGTTTGTTTTATGTGTATGATTGTATTTGTTTTAATGGTTGTCTGAACCCGGATTTAGAAGGAATTTAGGGATTAAAAAGGATGGTAACACTTCCTTTTAATCTTCTACATTCTTTTTAAATCGTGGTTAAGACAATAATAGCTACAAAATTAAATGCCCAAATTCACCTAGGCAATACCAAGAAATACGTATTTTTCAAAAACCCCGTACCTATTTCACCGATTATTTTGGGAAATGCTTGTCTGAACCTGGATTTAAAAGGAATTTAGGGATTAAAAGGGAGTGTAACCTTTCTTTTTCATCTTCTACATTCTTTTAAAATCGTGGTTTAGAACTTTTATTTCTATTAACCTACGTATACCGTACTCTTACTAAATGCCAACAAAGGCAAGAAGATGAATGGCAAGAAAATAATACCTACCGTATAACCCGACGATTTACCAAAGCGTTTTACAAATAAGTTTAATGTCCAGATTATCCAAATCAGTTGTATGCCGGGTAGCAGCATTAATACAAGCCACCAAGTTGATTTTTGGGCAATCTCCAGCATCACAATGATGTTGTAGATGGGGATGATTGCTGCCCACCCTGGTTTACCCGCTTTATTAAATAGTACCCAATAAGAAGCAATGGCGAGGATAGCAGTTGCTAGTATCAATAAAATAATTGAAAAGCCTGCTGCAATTAAAGTTTCCATTTGTTGTTTGTTTTAGGTGTTTGCCTACTCGTGTACCTGCTTTCGGCGTATCAGTAGCTGTTTTTTGTTAAGTGATAGCCACACTTATTGAAGGTTGTCTGAACCTGGATTTAGAAGGATTAAAGGGATTAAAAAGGATTGTAACCTTTCTTTCTAATCTTCTACATTCTTGTAAAATAGTGGTTCAGACAACAATAGCCACAAAAATAACTGCCCAAATTCACCTAGGCAATACCAAGAAATACGTATTTTTCACCCCCCCCCACCTATTTAACCGATTATTTGGGGAATAATTGTCTGAACCTGGATTTAGAAGGAATTTAGGGATTAGTGGTTAGTTGTTAGTTGTTAGTTAAGAATTGACTAACAACTATCAATTAAAGTTCTACTGGGTAGGTTTCTTTGAACCATTTTATGTCGTGGATGGCAACGGGACTGTCTTTGAAATTAAGTAGTGCTTTTTCTTTGGTAACTATTACTTTGCTTTCTGTTTGTATGGCGAGATCAAAAAGGAAATTATCTTTGGTATCGGGGCTGTTTTGAAATAAAGAAATTGTATCAAAATGAATGGTAATATCTTTTAAAGCATTTAAAATAATAGTCAATTCTATTGCTGTATAAATTTTAGAATCCGCCATATTCCGCTCAAATTCCAATAACAAATTATCATTTACAAAAACATATAATTCATAGAAGGCAATTGCATTGTACATACGATAAAGTTTGCCATTTCTAGCATACGTTATATAAACAGACGTGTCTATAATCAAGTTATTATTTTTCTTCATGCCATTTCTTTCGGTTGTTACTTACCATTTCCCAAATATCCTTTTCAGTCATACCTAATGGCTTGTTTTTCAAAATTTCGTCTGCACGTTGCACAGAAACCAATGCTTTCTGCATTTTTATCTTATGTAAAACTGCTCGCTTACTTTGCTCATCCAACGAATCTACTTCATCTACTATTTGCCTTAGTAAGGATGGGTTCTTTATATTTGATGTTGCAACTTGTTCCATAACCCTTTTTTTATTTTGTGCAATATAGCAAAGAAACACTTATAACAAATAAATTGCCATTAATAAAACTTGCGAATCATTCTATCAAAAAAACATATAACTTTTGTCTTACCCACTAAATAAATAAACCAAAGAAACTAAAAAAGGGAGCGCCCCCTTTCCTACTAATCATCTAAATCCTTCTAAATCCTAGTTCAGACAATTAAAGGCATAAAAAAACGTGCAAACCCATTATTTCTATTTGATTTACATGTAATTTAATTGACAACTGATAATTGAAACAGAATATCAATTATAAATTAACTGGGTATGTCTCTTTGAACCATCTAATATCGTGTATGGGTACTGGGCTTTCAACAAAACCGAGGAGTGCTTTTTCTTCTGTTACTATCACTTCACTATTTGTTTGAAGGGCTAGGTCGAAAAGGAAATTGTCTTTGGGGTCGGGGCTTTGGGTGAAAATGGGGATTGTTTGAACGAGTGTAGTGAATTCCAATATTTCCTCCAATGCTTCACTAGGGTCATGTCCCTGAAAAAACAACACTTTTGTAAGGTTTCTTTCCAGTTCTTTCAAAAGATTATCATCAACGAAAAGGTTAAGCCCATAATCTTCAACACAATATGAAAGCCTATATAGTTTCTTATGTCTAGCATAATTTAAATAAACAGATGTATCAATTACCAATAGATTTTTCATAATGCGCCCTCCTATCTTTGCTAACCAAATCAGCAATCTCATCTTCATCAGCTATTAAAACATCATATTTAGCTAATCTTTCATCTAACACCTTCACCCTTGCCTGTATTTCCTTCCAATGTAATTTTTTATAAGCTACCTGTTCTTCTACCGTCATCTTCAGTTTCTCTGCTATCCGGATATCCAACCAAGAGGGTGATTCTTTTATCTCTTTATCATTTTTTTCAGCCACTTGTTCCATAACCACTTTTTTATTTTGTGCAATATAGCAAAAAACACTTTATAACAAATAAATTTCCATTAATAAAACTTGCGAATCATTCTATCAAAAAAACATATAACTTTTGTCTTACCCACTAAATAAATAAACCAAAGAAACTAAAAATGGGAGCGCACCCTTTCCTACTAAGCATCTAAATCCTTCTAAATCCTAGTTCAGACAATTACAGGCATAAAAAAACGTGCAAACCCATTATTTCTCATTGATTTCACATGCCTCTTTTTAATTATTAATGGTAGACGGATTTTTTACAAAAGATTAATCATTAACCATTAACCACTCATCATTAAAAACTATCCCTTTCTAACACGCCAGTTAAACTTGTATTCTCTGTTTATCACCTTAAAATATCCTGAAGAACATGTTTCTTATTTGTTCGTATAGATGCAGACCCTTATTTTTGACGATACAATACCAATAAATACGTATTTTTTCTTAAACGCTGATTAATAGAACAATAAAAAACTGAAACCCTATGGATTTATCTACACTAAAAGAGGTAGTAAGCCTTTGGTCGAGCATTTCGGGAGATGACCTAGATGAGTACAAAAATCTGGAACTAGAGCTGCACCAGAAACTATTGAACTTCTTTCATGTTGGTGACTTTTATTACTTTGTCTTCAACTTCACCCTGGTTGATTTTGAACTGGTAAGCGAGAGCGTAAAAAGGGTTCTTGGTTTTGAAAAAGAAGTATTTGGCGTACAGCTTTGCATCAGCCGAGTACATCCAGATGACCAAGCCTATTTTATTAACTTCGAAAATGAAGCCCTCAAATTCTACTACAATTTGCCTGTAGAGAAACGGATGAAATACAAGATAAGTATGGACTACCGGATGCAAAAAACCGATGGTAGCTACATTCGCATCCTTCACCAGGTAATTGCTATCCAACAGTATGAGGATGGCACTTTTTTTAGAACATTGGGCGTGCATACCGATATTACACACCTGAAACCTACCGGAAAGCCACTACTTTCATTTATAGGTGTAGACGGAGAGCCTTCCTACATAAACGTCATACCAGGTGAACAAGTGATGCCTGTAGAGGAAATGTTGAGTAGAAGAGAGAAAGAAATATTGATACTACTGATTGATGGAAAGAAAACCTCTGAAATAGCAGAGCTTCTCTTTATAGCAGCACGCACCGTTGAAACGCACCGTAAGAACATGATGGAGAAAACCAACTCCAAAACTACGGGGCAACTGATAGCTACTGCCATTAAAAAAGGGTGGTTGTGAGTGGTGAGGAATAATTTCACCGTTATTAAAATGCTTTACAATAAAAATATCAAGAATAATATTAATTTATTGTTGTTTGTAAGCGCTAGGAATCTAGATAAGTAACTCAAGAACAAGGGCTTAGTAACCCGATTTAATAAAACAGACAATTAATATACACTATGCTGTAGTTTTAATATCTCCAAGTCTTTTCCCCTTTTTTCATTTTACCTAGCGTTTCTATATAAGAATCCTTGTCGGTATCAGGAGCCAGAGACAAAGCTTTTGTTTCAATTTCAATCGCTTGTTTTGTATTACCTATTCGATATTGTAAATTGGCATAGGTGTCTAAGAAGGCAGGATTGTTTCTTTCAGTTCCGGCAATAGATTTTTCACTCCAACTTATTGCCTCTTTTACAAGTGTGGAATTATTTATATTCTCAAATACATCCCAAGCAAAAGTGTTTAGCTGATTCGAATTACTATCTAGTTTATACCCGTAGCTTTTCATGTAGTCCTGTAAAGCAGGCTCAAAGTTCTTCCAATTTTTTCCATTTTCATAGTGGTATACTTTGGCGGTTGCAATTACTTCATCTGCTTGCTTAGGATATTGTTTCTTTAAGATATTAATGGCTGTAATATCTTCCTTTTCATCTAAACCTTCCCCCACAAAAAGATTCTTCGTGTCAGAATTAAGAATAATATAGATAAGAAAATCATTAGCACTAGGCAGTGTTTTTTCCCTGTTCACATCGTATAATTCCTGATTTGCTAGTATAATTTTAAAGGCAGTATCCTTAGTGGTAGTACAAAAATCAGATAAGTATCCAATATTGTCATGCGTAAACATAGATACTTGTGTTCTTACGTATGCATTAAAATAAGGGGTATAACTTTCATATGCACTATTAGCGGCCAACATGAGTCTTCTTAAAAAGTCGGCATCAGAATTTGTATTGGTAAACCGTTTCAACATTGGGTAATATTGATTGGCAGGGTCTAATGCATCTTTTATGTTTGTATAAAACTTCTCTACAGGCATCGCACTAGTAAACCGATGAACCAACTCTCCTTTAGGTGAGAAAATCAAATAAGTGGGAAAGCATCTTATTTTATAGGTCTTATTAATAAAAGCAGCATCTGATCTCCATTTAATTACGCTTTCATCATCCATTTTATTCGTATCTATTTGTGCCTTCACACTTATAAAATGACTATCCATCAAAGCCCCTACAGAGTCGTTTGTAAACACGTTGGCACTCATATATTTACAAGGTCCACACCAAGTAGTAAAACAATCTACAAACACATACTTGTGTGTTTTCTTAGCCTCCGCTAAGATTTCCTTCCAAGTTTTATGGTGCTCAAAATGGATTCCCTTCACAGATTCTTGTGCATTAATAGCCAATGGCAGCAGTAATAGCAAAATATATTTAAACAGTTTCATAAATTAATTTTTGTTTATAATCCACTTCTGTTAGAAATTGACTATGTTATTTAATTGCTTTTTAAATTATTCAGTAAATAAACAGTACTATAAAATAATCCTAAACTAATATCCCAAAATTGCATGAAATAATCAAACAAATACTCCCCCAAAAGGGTGAATTTTCAAAAAAACTAGTAATTTCCACCCTTTATGTCCTAAGGTTAAATCTTTATGTACAAAATTTTAAGCTTTTAAGCTTACGTGTAACAAGTCCAATTCCACTTTTAAAGGGGGTACCTGTATCGCGGAGTAGTATACTAATTATGAAATGTCCCAAAATAATTTTACATTTAAATAGGAAACTAAGAAAAAAATATCCTAATAGAACCCCATTATACGATTTTGTGCCAAAAAACCTCCAAATATCAAATAAACCCCACCCGACTGACAATGTATCATACATGAACCTTAATAAACCCCACCCGACCGACAATAAATCATACATGAAGTCTAATAAACCCCACCCAACTGACAATAAATCATACATGAACCTTAATAAACGCCACCCAACTTATAATTA
>CAISCV010000037.1 GCA_903883945.1 uncultured Chitinophagaceae bacterium
CCTACACATAAAAAAGATTCTTTGGTCTCAATCTGCTTAATCAATTCCTTTCTATTCATGCGGTAAAAGTAAATTAAACGTTCTAATAGGCTAATAAAAAAACAGCCCCACTTGTTAGTGAGGCTGTTTCAATATCAATTAACAGAGATTATTATTCTACTGTGATTGTTTTTGTCAATTGGTCTTTACCGTTAGACAACTTAACAAAGTAAGTACCCTTTGCCAAATCGCTAGGTAATGCAACGCTGTAAGAAGCAGTGCCACCATTGTGACTGATTGTTCTTGCAACAACTGATTGACCCAATATACTAGTGACTTTCAAGGTATAGTTAGCAGCATCTGTGTTTAAAACAAAGTTCAATTGTTTGTTTTTAACAGGATTAGGATATACAGCTATTGCTGAACTAATCAATCCTGTTTGTTTGATAGAAACAACTGCACTGTAAGTTGCTTTACCGTTTACATCAATTGCTTTAATTCTATAGTAGTTAGTACCAGCACTTGGTGTAAGATCAATAAATGAATATTGAGCAGCACCTCTTGCAGGCAAAGAACCCTTGGTAACAAAACTGCTACCATCTACAGAACCTTCAACTACATATTTGCTCAAACTGCTTTCAGTATAGCTACTCCAGCTTACTTTAACAGATTTGTTAGCTTGTAAAGCAGCAGAAACAGTTCCAATTTTTACTGGAACAAGAGTAGGACTTGCAATACCAAGTGTGTAGCGACCAAATACTAAGTCATAATCACTAGTCGTAACATTTAATTTAACTCCGGTGTTAATGAATGGAGAAGATGCTGCGGTAAATTTACCACTTACATAGTGTGCTAACACTAAATTAGAATCAATTGCATAGTCTGGGTGAAATTCGAAAGTTATTTTAGCTGCTGTATCTACGCCACTACTGTAATTTGTAACACCTATTGTATAGTAAGCTACAGTATCAGCAATTACATTAATTGTAGTAGAATCAATATTTGTAGTATTAGCAACTTTTGTGTGGGTATAAGTTGCAGTAAAGGTTTTTGCATCAGCTGTTTTAGGTTGTACTGAAACAGTTTTACTGTAACTAACACCAGCTTTAGATACATATCCTATTGGATAAGAAAACGAATTAGAAGAAGTGAAGTTTTTTGCAAGTGGTCCATTTATGAAACATGTATCACAACCAATAGTAATAGGAGTATTAACATCTAGAGTTAATAATCTAGTAGCAGTTGTTGTCAATTTACCATTTTGCAGATTGAATGTACCAGTCACTAATGCAGAAGCTTGAAGTGCAGCAGTAGTAGCACTATCCTGATTAATAACCAAGTTGTCATAAGTAATTCCAGGAACATTTTGCTTTTTTCCTAGAAACTTTACAGTTGATCCTGTCGCAGTTACCGGAGCAGTTCCAACAGTTAAAGTTCCAGCAATGGAAACCAAACCAGAAATCGTTTTTGCACTTGGCTTTCCTGTAGAATTTCCAAAATTAATAACACCAAGATTATTCACACTTGTAAGCGCAAATCCTTTATTAGAAATTTGTGTCACACGAATAGTGTTCCCTGAAATTGAAGAAACAATTGCTGCAGCTGTAGCAGGGAAAGGGGCTGTTTTTGAGTAAGTAGGTGATGCAATGATGGTAGCTGTTACAGTATCTCCAACATTAAATGTAGGAGTGGAAGAAAGCGTAAAGGCCGAATCAACATTTAAGGCAACATTCCATGAATTAATTAGTACAGTATCTTTTACTCCACTGGCTTCGCGTACAAATAACTGTAGTTTAGGTGCGTTAGATAAAGTCAGAACAGTATCATTAGTAATTGAAAGAATGCTTGTAGCTGAGTCTAATGCGAATGCAGCATTTTTTGCTGTAACAATATCCCCTACAGATAACTCTGGATCTGATGCTTGCAAGGTTACGGTAGAAGCACTATTATTGATTGAGCTAATAAAGGAGTTCTGACCATTTGCAAAAGTAACATTATAAAATGGGTGATTACTAATTGCCTGAGGTCCAAATCCATTAAGAGTTAAGGTACTATTGGTAATTGCTTTTGTAATTGGGTTAACAGCGTAAGGCTGAATAGTTGCACCAATAGAATTATTAGAGTAAGTACCTTCCACAATTACATTACCTCTTAAGGTATCTGGATTTGTTTTATTTCCTGTAATGCTCAGATTGTAATAAGTCCCAGCTGGTATAACCTGTCCACCACCACCATTAAAAACAATTGTAGAACCATAAAGTTGTCCCCCTCTTGGAGTAAAAACACCAGATACACTTATAGTTTTTCCGTTAGGTAAAATTGCAGGATACCCACCACCATTTGCTTTAAGACTTAGGTTAGCATAGCTTGCTGGAATAACCTCTTGAAACCCTGCTGTACTACCTCCAAAATCAACAGTACTACCTGTAGATAGTGCTCCCCAAGTAATTGTGCTGGTGCTTAATGAATTGTAAATAAAAGTACTATTTGGCTTTACATCAACAGTCGCAGTAATACTTGACGGGCTTGTAGAAGTAAAAGTAAGTGTAGTTGTAGTATCAGTACCAACTACAATTTTAGAACCAACACCAGAAACTACCCAAACTTTAGTGTTAGATAATCCTGAAGCTTGGATGTTAAAAATCTGTCCATCAGTAATAAAGTCTGCTGGTCTTTGCCCAGTGACACTACCATTTGTAGACCAAAACTTAGCTTTCGTTACAGTTGCTGCAGTAATGGCAGTCTTTCCTGTTGCAATGGAATCTGTAATAACATAATAATTCGTTTGGCTGAAAGCTGTCATACCAAACGCTAACAACAACCCTGCAACAAACCCAATTTTTTTGGTTGTTTGCTTTTTTGCAAGGGTAACAACTAGGCTCGCAAGCCCGAATGTGTAACTCTTTTTCATAAATAAATACTTGTTTAATTTGAAATAATTAAAAACCTAAGGGACTGATAACAGAATGAGTAATCCTAGCTTTTGATTGACTTCAATTTTAATCTTTTAATTTGCAAGCTTGGTAGCAACTATCCATATACAACCGTCTTAAATTCGATTGCAAATATAACGATGTCGTTTCTGAAAAAAGTGAACTTTATTTCAGAAATTGGAAAGAAAATGTATTAAAAATGACTTATTTAACTTTAATTAAGCACAAATGCAGGTAAAAGTGATTAAAATCATACAATTTAATACCCTATATTTTCCTTTTGCAACAAGGAAGTTGAAAACAGTTGAAATTTATTAGACTCATAAGAACCAATTCATCATATTATCCTGGTTGATTGCTTAATTTAACTAGACTAAATATTATCACTACACAACACCGTTTAACCGACACAAAACTATCAATTCAACCCACTCTCCTATTACAAATTTCCGTTTTATGTTTTCTTTTTTCACATATCCAACCAATATTTAAATTAACCCACTATTTTTGTAGGCTAACAAGCAACTCAATTGGAACAAACAAACAATCTCTTTCCGGTATTTATTAAATTAGAAAAGCTGCGCCTGCTAATAGTTGGTGGAGGATTTATAGGATTAGAAAAGCTACAAGCTGTAGTTAACAATTCCCCCGCTGCTTCCATTACACTGGTTGGACTAACCATCAGTGACGATATCAAAACACTTGCTGCAGATTACCCAAACATCAAATTAGTAGAAAAGGCTTACCACATCTCCGACTTAGAGGATAAAGACTTGGTAATAGCTGCCGTGAATGACATAGAACTGGCTACCATCATTGCTTTTGATACCAAACAAAAAGGCCTCTTAATAAATGCCGC
>CAISCV010000038.1 GCA_903883945.1 uncultured Chitinophagaceae bacterium
AAGTATTGGCAGCTTGGAATGAGGGTTAATAGACCTCATACTTGAAGGATAATTTAAAAAGCTTCGAAAGGACAATCCTTTTCGAGGCTTTTTCATATACCTAAACATTAATTACTCTTTTCTACTCCCCATAGGAAAAGTTACCCCAAGGTTTAAAATCATCTCATAAGTGCCAAAACATTGTCTGGCGTTTCCATCGTAAATACGCAAACCACTGTAGCTTGCAAAGTCTAGTTTGTTGGCATATTCCAAATAAATGGTTTTAAAAAAGGTTGCACGTATGGCTGCTTCAGCACCTACATTCCAACCACCTAATTGAAAGTGTGGGTCGTTTTTTTCCTTGATACTATCGGGTGTATAGCCGAACTGATTTTCTACATGAGGTATTACAGGACCTATCCCTCCTTTGGCAAAGCCGTCTAATTGGAAATTATCCTTTTTGTCCTGATAAAAATGCCAACGTTTTGTAACATTAAAGAGTAAGAAGTTAGCCCCATTGTTCAGGTAATAATAGTACCCATTCTTTGCATTAAAAGCAATAGTCGTATCAACTTGTCTGTTATTCAATTTACCAACAACATGTGCATTCTGATTGGCAAAAATGAATTTGGTATGGTCGAAGTTTATTTCCCATCCCCATCCTCTTTTTTCATCAAAGATGTATCCTATCCTATAATTATATTGAGGGATTGAGAGTGCTATATGAAATAGCCCTTCATCCCACCCTGGATGATCGTGCCCCTCTATGCCTACAAATTTGTAATCGTTGCCAATATTTGGTTGCATCACCCGAACATTGCTGCGTGTATACCATTCTTTATTATATCCCCACGAGAAATAAAATGATCCTTTGCGAACTTTCTTCTTTTCTTGAGCAGAAACAGTCGAGGCTAACAGTACTATTGAGAACAGTATAATAATTTTTTTCATCATCTCTATTTTTATCAACCACAACTCGGGAATGAATAAGTGGGCAAATATAAAGTAGTCGTATGAATCAAAGTTTCCAATAGTTTTACGCTTCTAAAATTGCTACTGTTATGAATGCAAAAAACGAAACAAAACACCAACCAATTATATTCTTGGAGGGTGCGAAACCGCGGTTACGCGAACTTAAATTTGCTTGG
Organism: uncultured Chitinophagaceae bacterium; assembly: GCA_903883945.1. Classification (GTDB taxonomy): domain Bacteria; phylum Bacteroidota; class Bacteroidia; order Chitinophagales; family Chitinophagaceae; genus Parasediminibacterium. Next base: position 1,128 of record CAISCV010000038.1, read on the forward strand.
AACATTTTTAAACAATTCATTGCGGGCTTCAGAACCTTACATTTTATTGGCCCTTGTGTTACCGTTTTTGGTAGTGCTCGTTTCGAAGAAAGCCATGCTTATTACCAGGCTGCGATGGCTTTTGGTAAAGGCATCGCCAAATTAGGATTGACCACTATGACGGGCGGAGGCTCCGGCATAATGGAAGCAGCTAATCGTGGGGCATTTGAAGCAGGCGGGAAATCGGTGGGTTGTAATATAAAGTTGCCTTTTGAACAATCAGCTAACCCCTATGTACAAAAAAGCATCACCTTCAGGTACTTTTTTGTAAGAAAGGTTTTGATGGTAAAGTATTCTTATGCCTTTGTAATTATGCCAGGAGGCTTTGGTACCATGGATGAATTGTATGAAACACTTACCCTTATTCAGACCAACACCATCAATCACTTTCCGGTGGTGTTATATGGTAAGAGCTATTACCAGCCTATGATAGATTATATAAATGAAATGGCAAAAGCTGGTACTATTTCTTTGAATGATTTAGATTTATTTCTTTTTACGGATGATATAGCTGAAGGATTGAATCATATTAAACGCCATTTAAGACCTAATTATCCTAAGAAAGCGCGAAAGAAATTGTGGTGGTTGTTTGAAGGCAATTAATAGCAAGAGGTTAATAAATTGAATCCTGTTATTTATCATCTTTCCATTTCCATAAGTGCAAACAGGCATAGCTGCGATAGGGTTTCCATGGTTCAGACAAGTCGAGCATCTGTTGTTTTAATAATCTTTTGTTGGTGGCGTCTAGTTGATACAGTCGTTGCATCGCTTGTTGAATGCCCAAATCATCTACAGCAAACACATCTTCTCTTCCCAATGAAAACATCAATAACATTTCTACCGTCCATTGACCAATACCTTTTATTTGCACTAACAGGTCTATTATTTCATTGTTGCTCATTGCCAGCAATTTAGTGTCTGTAATAGTATGCGCTGTGAAAAAAGTAGCTACATTTTGTATGTAACGAACCTTATTATTGCTAAGACCAATGCCTCTTAAGGTTTCAAAGGGAGTATCTAATATCTGTTGCGGTGATGGTTCTTGGCTGTTATATATCTCCAAAAAACGTTTAAAGATTACGGCAGCTACTTTGGTACTCAACTGTTGACTCATGATGCTCGCTATTAACCGTAGGGGAATGTTTTTATGTAATTCCAACCGATGCACGTCCTTCCCTAATATGTTAGCGAGCTTTTCGTCTTTTTTTAAATGAGCCATGTATTCCATCAGGACTGAGTAGTTATTAGTGAGTAGTGAGAGGTTGGTAGTAAGTTGTGAGATGAATAACGAGTTAAAGTACTCACTTTTAACAACTCACTATTCACTTTCCTATTGCTTCATCTACAATAGATTTTAGAGAGGAGTATCGGTTGTGTCTTCCACTGAAGTTTACATTGGTGGTAAACAAGATTGCCGCATACTTCCGCTGGTTGTCCACCCACGGAAAAGTGCCAAACAAGCCCGGACTACTCAATACATTTCCCCTTCCGTTGCCCTCTTCCAGTACCCATTCACCAAAGCCATAGCCCCAGGGCCGGGCTTCATCAGGAATAAAATCTAATTTAACCCCTTTCGTATAGTCTTGTTGCATGGCAATGATAGATTCTTTGGTAAGAATTTGCTTCCCATTGTATTTTCCATCATTCAATATCATACTCAAAAACTGTAAATAGTCTTCGGGGGTACTCCATGCACCACCTGCTGGTGAAACCACTAATTCTCCCCCAAAAGAGGTATGTTTCATACCACAAGGCTTTGCAATACGCTGCTGAAACAACAGTTCGAACCGTTGTCTGCTAACCTTTTCTACCACCCCTGCAGCTATCTGCAGGCCTACACTACTATAATGAAAAGATTTTCCGGGCTCGCCATCCATGGGCATTTTGGCTATCTTCTCCATGGTCTCGTCTAGGGTTAGAGATTCTTTTGGTTCCTCAAGGGTCAATATTACAGGTGGCGCATTGATGCCCGTAAGATGACTCAAGCAGTCTTTTATGGTTATTCCACCCTTTTTATGCTGGGTCATGACCACAAAATATTTTCCGACGGTATCCTCCAAACTAATCTTTCCTTCCTGTACAAATGTCATAATTACGGCCGCTGACAGCCATTTGCTACAACTGGCAATGGGCTTTTGTGTATTAGCCGAAAAGTCTTGTAGTTCGTCTTGTGCTTCGTCCCCTTTTTGGTTAGCCATCCATTTTAAGGTCGCTTTTTCACGACCGCTTAGTTTGTTCTCAGCATGGCTATACACAACTTTACCATCTTTCCAAACCATTATCACGCCTCTTCCTCCAATTTCGTGTAGGTTGGTATGCAGCCAATCGCCTACTGCGGCGAAACTGTCCTGAGAAATGCAACGAGTACAAATGATTGATATTAACAGAATTAAATAAAGTTGTTTTTTCATAACGAAAGTCTGTTTGTGTGACCTCAAAAATATAGATTTCAGCATAAGTTATAATTATTTAATTTTTTATTATAGGGCAAACGCATATAAATTTATTTTGTAAAAAGCTTGTAGAGATATTGAATAAATAGCATAATGAAAGCTTTTTGCCTCAAAGCCGGCAGGCTTCGTTCTTACAACGCCACTACGGTCTACCCTTTGAGAAAAATATTCCTTCGGATTTTTCTCAATTTTAGCTGCGCTAAAACCGGATATCCCTAAGGTGGCTTATGTAAGAACTGGTGGGATCTCGAGTATTAATTTCCTTTATACTTTTGAAATTTATATGCGCTTACCCTGTTTTTTATTCATACTTTGAAAGTTGTTCTGGCATTTATACGTCTAATAGCTCATTTTACAGCGCAGCTACAGCACGTATCTCTTAAGAATTTAATTGTATTCCTAGCTTAAATATACAATACTAGATTCTCTAATTATGTGCCCGACTTTTGATGTTTTTGCTATTCATTGGAATAATATTTAGTATGTAAATGGGTTTAATCTCGCTAGCTATCAATGTTTTACCGCTAGCTGTGAATCTTTTCCTGCTGGCAAGAAATAATTTCCTGCTGGCTGTAAATGTTCTATTGCTAGCGGGAAATGTTTTCCTGCTAGCAATAAATTTTTTCCTGCTGGCTGTAAATGTTTCCCAGACACCTGGAAATCGTTTCCTTAACTCGGAAAAAAAAGAGTGTAAGCCTTGTTTATGATGGTTTGCAGCATACCAAACGATGCTACACAAACCTGCACATGCCTAGGAAGATTTCACTGCTTTTGCGCTGTCTTTTGCCCCGTTTTCGTATGTCGTATCAATTCCTATCCTTATTTTTGCCTACTTTCATGATAAAATCTATTATTTCTCCTCGTTCTTCTTCTCCCAAACAGATTCGTATTGCAGTAGCGACACTCTTTTTTGTGTCGGGCTTTGGCTTTTCTAGCTTCGCTTCACGCATACCAACCCTTCAACAAAACCTACACCTCAACGACGCTCAATTGGGTACCGCTTTGTTTGCTATCCCCTTTGGATTAATTTGTATGCTACCACTTACAGGGTATCTTTTAGGCAAATATGAAAGCCGTTATAGCCTGATGATTGGCAGTTTTTTTTATAACCTATGCCTTTGTCTATTGGGCTATGTTACCAATAGATGGCAATTGATGGCGGTATTATTCTTTTTTGGTGGCGCGAGAAACCTGATGAATATTGCTGTAAATGCACAATCGTTGGGCGTACAAAAATTGTATCCAACCTCTATTATCACTACTTTTCATGGCATCTGGAGTATCACTGGTTTTGTGGGAGGGGCTTTGGGTGGCTTGATGATTAGCCACGACATAACTCCTGCCATACATTTTGAATTGGTGGGGATGGTTTGTGTGGTTATCATGATTCTTTTTTATAAAGACACCATTAAAAATGATGTACGACAGCCCGAAGAAGGTGCCAAGCGGGTTTTGTTTCATTTTCCTACGGGCAAATTGCTGCAATTGGGCATTATTGCCTTTTGCTGTATGACGTGTGAAGGCATTATGTTCGACTGGAGTGGTATTTATTTTCAGAAAGTAGTACACGTTTCAAAGTACCATATCACTACGGGCTATGTAGCTTTTATGTGTGCTGCAGCCATTGCCCGCTTTTCTGGCGATTGGTTCATTAACAGAATGGGTACCCGAAAAGTGTTGCAAGTCTGTAGCAGTTTTGCCTTTTTAGGGTTCTTTATTTCAATAGCTTTTCCCTATTTAGTGTCTGCCACCATCGGTTTTGTCCTTGTAGGCATTGGTATTTCGTGTATTGTTCCGCTTATAATGGCAATGGCAGGCAAATCTTCTGGCAAATCTGCGGGAGTGGCTATTGCCTCTGTTTCTACGGTTAGTTACTTTGGATTTTTGTTTGGTCCCCCACTTATTGGCTATGTGGCGCAAGCTGCCAATTTGCAATGGTCATTTGGGTTAGGGCTTATCATTTCTGCTTGTATGCTTGCCTTGGTAAGTAGTCGTGAGCTTCTAGGAAATAAAGCCGCCTAAAAAGCAGTCTTTATTTACATTATTGCTTCTTCCTTGTGCTTTTTCTTTATTTGGGTGATTGCCTTTTTATAATTGTTAGCACTTTCCTCGGGGTCTTTGGCATTCATTATACCCGAAACAACGGCTATGCCATCTAACTCAATATCGCCTAATTGCTCCATATTCCGAGGCGTTATTCCTCCACACAAAAAGATGGGCATATCGGTGTATTCCCGTGCTTTACGAACGTTTTCTAAGTGCACAATCTTGTAGCTAGGAATAGAATCAGTTGGGAAAACAGATCCAAAACAGATATAATCCACATTATGCCTGATTGCCCACTTTACTTTTTCGGGGTTATTGTCGCAAGTAATCCCTAAGATGGCAGCAGAAGAAATGGTAGATTTGATAGTGTCGAAATCTTGGGGAATGTCATTAAAATGTACCCCATCTACGTGGTCTATATATGAAATGTCTTCATTCACCAATACTGGAATACCAAACCGATGCGCTAATATGGATACCGATTCGATAACAAGGATTTTGCTCGTATTTGGTTGGAAATTATTTAGTATCTGAATAATGGAAACACCTCCTTTAAGTGCCGCTTCTACTTTTTGAAGCATCAGATGTAATTCCATGGAGGGATCGACCATCAAATAGAGTCCATTTTTAATAGAAAAGGCTTTCTTAATCATTAGCAGCGTTTAAGTATAAGTGGTGATAGTAAACAAACTTAATAAACAAATTTGATAAGTTCACTATTAATTTATCAATTTAAAAAAAAGTAGCAGGTTACAAGTCTTGCAATATCAATAGCCTGTTTCTTGTAACCCGCTACGAATACTACAATTTCACATTCAGTCCAATCATATAATTGGTGCCTGCCATCGGGTAATAGTAGTTGCCATTGGCAACTACGCCACTATAAATGCCCGGATAGGTAGCGCCATTCGATTCATATAATCTATTAAAAACATTGTTCACCTGGCCAATAAGGGTACATTCCTTAATGGTTTTGCCATGTAGGGTAAGTACAAAACGAGCATCCTGGGTGTAATACGAGCCCAAGCTACGGTCTTTATTCTGCGTATTATCTAGATATTGCTTATCTACATATTTGCTGATAAGGCTCAACGTAAAATAATTACAAGGAACAATATGGATAGTGGCTGCTGCAATGGTATTTGGAGAAAACGAAATAGACGCATTTTTATGTTCAATAATCGAGTCCCCCACCAGGGCATAGTTATCATCATACTTATACAAATATTCGGTAAACTGTTTTATTTTATTACTACTAAAAGTGATGTTTCCTTCTGCATTCAACCAATTAGTAAGTACTACACTACCCTGTAATTCCAACCCTGCTCGGTAGCTATTGGGCGTATTTATTCGGATGGGGTATCCGGCATCATTTACTTTGCCAGTCAACACCAACTGGTCTTTATAATTCATATAATAAACAGTTGCGCCAAAGCTGTAAGTATGGGTACGTTTTTCTACTCCCCATTCAAAGTCGTTCAATTGCTCCGATTTTGGGTTGTTGTCTGTTGCATTTTCAAAGTCGGTACGGTTGGGTTCTTTGTTTGCTACCGCCCAACTACCATATAACTGCCATCCTTTGTTGCTGTAAGTAACACCCAGTTTGGGATTAAAGAAGGAGAAATCTTTTTGAATCATGCGTGTAGGGTCACTATCAAATCCACCCATTTTGTGCATCACGTGTTTATAATGAAGGTCGGCATAAAGCAATATATGCTTTGTTTGTTGGTGTTCCCATTTGGCATAAATGTTCTCATCCGTTTTAAGAGCCTGGTTAAAATAGTATTGATAATTGTTCGCTATACCCCCATTCTGCGACCATAAAACAGTGCCATAATGATTGCCTTCATACCTGTTCCAACCACCCCCTACAATCAATTGGTCTTTTTCGGTTTTATACTGACCAGAAATTATCTGTCCATAAAATTGGTTATCCAACCAACGTTGCCTGGTTAAATCGGTAGTTGTTAGCGTATCTGACCCCACCATATGATTGGGCAAACCATAGTCGGCATAATTAGCCGCTGCTACATATTCTTCGTAATATCCCTTGCCAGGCGTAAAGAACACAGCCGTATTAAAGGAGATTTTACTACTGAAAGAGTGGTTATAAAACAACTGGTAATGGTTTTGCTGATAGTTATCTGTTTGGTTGGGATAAGTATAATAGTTATACGTTCTATGCACCGGTAAGGTATCTTCTGGCACCCCATACCAAGCCTGATAGGTTTTTTCTTTCCCTGAAAAAATATTAAATCGCAAAGAAGAATGCTTGTTTATATACGCCGCCGTAACTGCAAAAGATTGCAAATTGGTGGAGGCACGGTCTATATAACCATCGCTTACAATTCTGCTTAGTCTGCCATCAACCGTAAAGTGGTCATTAAACAATCCGGTACCAAATTTCACCGTGTTTTTAATGGTGTTGAAAGACCCATAGCTGTTATTGATTTCGGTGTATGCTTTTTCGTTAAATTCATTTGTTTGGAGGTTGATGCCTGCCCCAAAAGCACCTGTGCCGTTAGAAGAAGTACCCACACCCCGCTGAATCTGAATAGAATTGAGTGAAGACGTGAAGTCGGGTAAATCTACAAAGTAAGATCCTTGACTCTCTGCATCGTTATAAGGAATACCATTAAGGGTAACGTTGATGCGGCTTGCATCCACACCCCTAATATAGATGTTGGTATAACCTACGCCATTACCCGCATCGGAGTTAATGGTAACAGAAGGCGTTTGTTTGAGCATAAAAGGCAAATCCTGACCCAGATTTGTCTTAGCCAGTTCCTCTTTACCGAGGTTTGTTTTGGTAAAAGGGGCTTTATCGCTTACACGCAATGCTTTTACTTCCAATGCTTGTAGAAATAGTGGGAAGTTTGTTAGTTGAATGGTTAAATTGGTTTTGCCATCCGTTACTTCCAACTCTTCAGATGCCTCTTGGTAACCTACCCTACTCGCCACCAGATGGTAGTGGCCATTCGGTACTTTTTTAAATACAAACCGCCCTTCTTCATCGGCGATTGCAACTGTGTTGTCTAGTTTTACACTTGCAGCCGAGAGCGGTTTTCTCGTTGCAGCATCAATCACTGTCCCATTTAGGGATACCTTACTGGTTTGTGCAATGGAATAAAGGCTGATAATTGTTGCAGCCATTGTTCCCATGAATTGTTTCATTTCTTTTTGTTTTAAAAGTTAGAAAAATTGTGGGAACAGAATAAAAGTCGCTAAGTGGAGAGAACGTTCGAAAGTAGAATTACGCCTTCCCTTCGCAGGCATTACCCTGTTCAGGTTCAACGGGTATTATCTCAGCTTTTGCAGTGTGGAGCTCTCACCCTGCAAATTAGCACCCCGAGGAATTTAACGCAAAGTAAAACGAAAGTTTTGAAATATTAATGCTAAAAAAATGGCAGGTGCATTGGATGCACTCGTGAAGAAACTAAATCTTACTATGCGGCATTGATATTCTTGCTCTTCAGGTGGTTAGATAGGATAACCTGTCAGTTTGTTATACTCCAAAATACGCTCGATTGTTTTTATTCTGAAGTTGACATTGTTTCCTTATATACTTATGTTTGGTTTACAGTCCTGACATAGAATAGAAACAAGGGTTGTAATATTAGAAGCTGTCAAAACTAAATAACAGTCTGAGAATAGGAATTACATAAAAAGCAGATAGGAATCAAAACAAATTCTAAGTGTAATTGTAGTTGAAAATGGAAAATTTATTAGTTGTTGATGTTGTTTGTTCATTTAATCTAACAGATGTTATTTCTATCACTTCGTATTGCTACTCTTTAGAGCGCAAAAGTTTTATGGTTAATTAAAATAATATATTAATCAATAAAGTGTAATATTGCGCTTCGACTTTTCAACCCCACAAACAATTATGATTATAGATTTAATAATTAAGTTCCTGATCGAATACAGGTTTTATTTTATATTCGGCATAGCAATTATAAAACTTATCGTTCTTCTTTGGTATAAACCACACAGACCAAGTTATGCTTTCTCAAACTTTTTTAGATACTACAGCAGATTCGACAAAAGAGATGATACCCCTGCTCGATGGAAGTTATTTATCAGTATCAGTAATCCTTTGAGTATTGCCTTGTATGTTTCTATTTTGGTGGGCTTCTTGTCTTTTATAATGTTTCTTATGCAGAAGAAAATTATCTAAGGGGATGTCTATAGGTATGCTGTATAAAATTTATTCCTGTAAGGACATTTACACACAAAAGGGAGGCAGCTTTAGTTTCTTTTATCCATTCCCCAAGTTAGTTTTTCACGCAGGGTAGACAAAAAGGAGTTTTCATTTAGTTTAATGAGATTTGCATCAAATACTTCCTTTTTTACGGCTAGTTGTATGTTCTTATCAACAATTTCTCTCCTTGCATCTAAAGCGCAAATGAATTGATCGGATCTGCTCTCAATTTCAAAAGATATAATACTGGTATCTGCCACAACAATACTCCTCACATTTAAGTTGTGGGGAGCAACAGGGGTAATAACGAAATTTCTGGAATCAGGAAAAACAATGGGTCCTGTACAACTAAGGCTGTAGCCTGTAGAGCCTGTAGGGGTAGCCACTATCAGCCCATCTGCCCAGAATGTATTTAGAAATTCACCATTTAGATACGTGTGAATCTTGATCATTGGGGCAGTGTCTCGTTTGTGTATGGCAAACTCGTTTAATGCGAATGGGCTATCTCCAAATAAATCAATATTAGCATCCAGGTGAATCAAACTGCGTTTGTCTGAGATAAAAGTATGGTTTACAATAGCATCAACTGCAAGGCCTAGTTCATCTTTACTGATGTTTGCCAGAAAGCCAAGTCTACCAAAGTTTATTCCCAAAAGGGGTATTTTTTTCTCTCTTACGATGGTAGTAGCATCTAATATGGTTCCATCACCCCCAAGCGTAATAAAACAATCTATTTGGCTATCTAGATCTCCATATCCATCAAAGGGGGTAACATTCTCAAGCAAAGGCAACGGTAAGTTATATGCAGTTAGTAACGTACGATACATTATAACCGAAATTTTATGTTTTGCTAACTCCTCCAACAAAATCAACAAAGGAGCTTCTTGCTCATGGTCTAATCCTCTGCTATAAATGGCAACTTTCATAAAGTTTATTTCTGGTGTTAAAAATATTATTTGCTTTGGTAAATCATAGGAATATTAATGACCGTGTAAATATAACCCTCCATTCCCCATTTGGTTGTAGCTCAACTCTAATCGCAGTACCAAATCGTATATTGAAACTACATCCAACCCTATACCGCCAGTGTAAAGAACTTTATTATTCAAAAAACTATTACCCGGATAGTTATTGTGTGCATAGCCTGCATCGCAATAGAGTTTTAAGAAATACCTGAATGGAATCTGGTTATAATTTTTACTTTTTAAATGTGTGTTAAAAGTATTTTTCCCAATTTGACGGCACAATGTTGCTTGGGCTAATATTGCGGCATCCCCATCTATTACATAATATTCTAAGCCTCTGAGAACAAAGTTATTATACCCAAATAATTGCTGATTTATAAAAGAGTTGCTACTAGGTGTTTTAATTGTAGCAGTACCCGAAAGCCTTATAAACGTTTTGTTGGCAATAGGATGGGCGTATAATCCACTTAGCCCCAATTGCCACAAATTGGTAGCGTTGGTGAGCCCTCTTTTGTCGATATAGCCATCAATAGAGTATCCTTTTGTTGGGTAACGGTTGTAATCTAAATCAAGATAACGAAAGTGATAATTGAAATCCAGATATTCAATATTCGTTTTGCCGTTTGGAAAATAATTAGGATTTACAAGTAGAATGGTGTCTGCTATGGAAGCAATTGTATAAGATACTGTAAATGAATGTCTCCACCTTTGGTCTGGTCTGAAGGAGTAGGATATATCAGCTCTTCGTAAAGAAATTAGATAATTGTTACTGGTAGTAAAAACCTGTTTATTGAAACTAGTAGAATCGTTTAATTGCTTTTGGGTAGAGAACGTATATCCAATATTGAAACCATGTTTTAATGATTTATTAAAGAATGGAAGATTATAGCGTAGGCTGACTTGTTTGCTGTACCCATTAATTAGCCAGATATTCATCGCATCATTATGACCACTCAGGTTATATTGCGTGAACTGAATGCCGTAATTAACCCTGCTCAAATCTCTGTGTTCGGTTACCCACCATTGGTTAAAATTTCGATCTATCAAGGTGAAATAAGGAACAGGAAATAAAAACCATCTTTCCTTAACTTCTACCTTGATGGTGATGATATCACCCATTTTGTCTGATGCTGTAATCTTTACATCTATAAAAAGCGAGGTGTTGTATACCTGGTTTCTACTTTTTTCTAATTGTGCATCAAGGTTATTAGCGGCTATTATATCACCTGTTTTAAGTGTCATCTCTCTAAGGATGATATTGGACTTAGTACGTTTATTTCCTTCGATTATTACGTTAGAGATTAAGATATTTTCATTTTTTACAGTATCTGTCTTTGCAGCATTCTTACCAGTACTATCTGTTTGTGCTACAAGAGAAGTAGCACTGGTAAACAATAATAGTAGCGCACTTAGCAAATATTGCATTAAGGGTGTTTGTTAGGGTACTATTTAAAAAATGTGACCTTATTAAATATTTAAATAGGACATCAAATGGTTATAGTTGTCTTTGAGTTCATTGGTATATTGCTCTTCACCAAAGTAATAACGCACTACATATTCATAACGATGAAAAGTAGCAATGATATCGCTAATTTCCATTTTATTTACCTTAACAGAAACAATGACCAAGCCTGTACTAGCTTCTGTGTAAGAGTTAAGTTGCGTGATGTATGCGTCGTTTGTTTCTACTAGCCGGCTGATTTCTCCAAAAGAATAATTTCTTTTTTCAATTTCCAAAACAATAATTCCTCCAGGTTCATTAGCGCCTACATAAATAGATAATTGTTCTAATAATGCTGATGCAGTAACAACCCCCAAATACTCTTTAGCGTCACTTGCAACAGCTATTAGGCTAGTGTCTTTCTCCACTAAAAGCTTAAGTGCAGACAAAAAATACTCATCTCTTTTTACTACACTACTATTAAACTGATTTTGCAAGGTAGCTATCGTAACTTCTTCGTCTGCATCCAATAAATCATCTTTAGAGATAGAACCGGTAAAAATCTCATCCATGACAACTGGTAAATCCAGTACTTCATAGTCCTCCATTAGTTGCAAAGCAAAAGAAACCTTATCTGACAATTGCAGGGTAGGGTAATCTGTTTGTATTAACTGTGCAACTAACATTGGCGCTATATATACTACTTTGATTTGTTTTTAGCTAAGAAGTTGTTTAGTATCTCATTAAATTCTCCAGGAACTTCCATCATTGGAGCGTGACCACATTTATCTATAAAGAACAACTCACTGTTTGGTATCAGCTTGTTAAATTCTCTTCCAACAAAAGGCGGTGTGATAATATCATTGTTACCCCAAATAAGCAATGTGGGTTGTTTTATCTGGTTTAATTCTTCGTTCAGATTACTTCTGATGGCACTCTTTGCCAAAGAAATAATTTTGATTACTTTGAGCCTGTTATTTGTAATTTCAAACAATTCATCTACCAATTCTTTGGTAGCAATATTAGGGTCATAAAAAGTAATTTCTGCTTTCTTCTTAATATATTCGTAGTCACCACGTTTTGGGTAACTATCCCCCATGCCGTTTTCAAACAGGCCCGAGCTACCTGTTAATGTTAGGGTTTTAATATTACTTGGATGTTTCAATACGTGTGTTAGTGCAATGTGCCCCCCTAGAGAATTACCCATCAGGTGAATATTCTTGTACCCACGAGCCTCAATAAACCCTTGCACATGTTTCTCCAATCCGCTAACGGTCGTATGAAAAATATCAAGTTCTAACAATGGTAGAAGTGGAATTATTATCTTATAGTTCTTTTTAAAGTAGTTTATCTGCTCACCAAAATTGCTAAGCGCACCAAATAGTCCATGAAGTAGCAATAAGGGTTCACCCTCGCCCTCTTCTATAAACTTATATTTGTCCTGTTGTTTTATCTTATAGTCCATGTAATTCTTTTCTTAAATAAGGCAGTTAGCACTTGTTAATAGCCACAAATAAACGTAAAATAGTGTAATTAAACGCATCTTAAAATGTTTGGATAATCTTAGACGATTTGTTACAGAAAGTTTTTAGTAGGTGTATATACTTTTACTAAGCTATAACTTACTAATAGATAGCTGAAAATAACGCTCTAATTGTGTAAACATTCCTTTGAAAACTGGGAATATTTTCCCAATGCCATTTAATACAAAAGAAGCCCAAGGTTTAACAAAGCCATAGCATTTAGACAAAGCAATAGAGTCTTGGGTTAGCACATTTAATTGTAATGCATAAAAAAGCAATACACTAAAAATCATGGTGTATAAAGAGGCGTACAATAATATTCCTCCCAATTTGTCTGCCCAACCCATAAGCATAAATTGAACGCTCTTTTGCAAGATGCCTGCACAAAGCCTTATAAGTATTACAAACCCAATAAATACCAACACAAACGAAACAACAGGAAGCCATGTAGCGCTGATGTGTGTGTTTACAAGTAACCAATTAGCTACAAATGCAGACAGCTTAATAGCTGCTGCTAATCCAATTATCATCCCTATGAATGAAAACACAGCTACAATAAGTCCTTTGTTGTAACCTTTGTACGCAGCAAGCAACATGATAATAAAGTAGGGAACGTCTATGAACATATTATTAGAGTTAGTGATCAGCTGTTAGTGATTAGGGTTTACGAATATTGCTTTAACTAACCACTCATCACTAACAACTAACCACTTTTTATTTGCTTAATAACTCTTTTACCATAGCCGATATTGCTTTTCCATCTGCTTTTCCTGCTAATTGCTTAGAAGCAATGCCCATCACTTTACCTAAATCAGCTATCGACGTTGCACCAACTTGTGCTATGATTGGTATAATTACTTCCTTAAGTTCAGACTCTGACAATTGTTTGGGCAAGAACTTTTCGATGATTGCAATTTCTTCTGCTTCCTTTGTTGCTAAGTCTTCTCTGTTTTGTTGTCTGAATATTTCCAAACTGTCTTTGCGTTGCTTTACAATCTTTTGCAATAGTTTCATTTCTCCTTCTTCGGATATTTCTCCTCCTGCACCAGGCTCTGTTTTAGCTTTTATGATTTCCGCTTTAATGGCCCTCAAGCCACGTAAAGCAGCATCATCTTTTGCTTTCATTGCTTCTTTCAATTCGGACATTACCCTTAATTCTAAACTCATAATTCTTTGTTTTAAATTTTGAATTGCTTAGATTTATAATTCTATTCATAAATCCTAAATTAGTTTACTTGTTTTCCTTCACTTGTGTAGCCCTGAATTTCGCATAGAATTCTTTTGCGAAAGCCTTCATGTCTGCTACCAAAGGGTGCATGTGTGTTGCCCTATCAAAAGTATCAGCCATACCCATGAAGGTTTGATAATAGAAATCTGCCATTTCATCTACCATCATTTCGTTGGTCCATAGGTCTATTCTTAGGGCGCTTTTATCCTCTCCATCCCAAAAAGAAAGCATGGTTGCCTTTGCTTTTTGCATCATATCGGCTGTACTGTCTGTGGCTGTCCATAAAATTTTTTCAGGTACTTTATCTTCACTCAAACCTACTTCAACGGTAATTGTTGATTTCATCATATTAATTTTAGGTGCCAAAAGTACGGATTTGATATCGTCTTAGAAGCATTGTTATGCACCTAAATCACTTTCAAAAGCATATCCCAGAATTTGTTTGCAGTATTATCCCAATTATATAATGCTGCTTGCTGCAGTCCATTCACTTTTAGTGTAGTTTGCAGTTGTTCGTCTCTGTATAAATGTTTCATTTTGTTTGCTATTTCGTCTGTTTCGTCTGGGGAAACATATAAGCAACTATCCCCTCCGAACTCGGTCATGGCTTCAAAATTACTAGCTATTACTGGCACACCACATTGCATGGAAGTGAGTAATGTCATTGCAGATTCTTCAGTTACGTGTAGATAAGGAACAATAAGTGCAAATGCAGAAGCTGTTATCAATACAGTTTGTTCCTTGGAGAGGTTCTTTAAGACAACTACATCATCTTTATATTTATAACTGGATAGCTTCTTTAACATATCCTCCTTTTGGGGGGTGAACGGACCCATTATAAGCAACTTCATATTGCTTTTTTGCCATCTTTTAAATGATGAAAATGCCTTTATTACCCCTACTACATTTTTTGAGGGGTCATTTCCTCCAATAAATAAGAAATAACTTCTTCCATCGGCATATACATTCTTTATCTGTTGTTTGTGTTCACTAGAAATGGGCTGAAACACACTAGATATAGCGCCTCCAATTACTGTAGTTTTTGTAGCTAATACAGGCAATTGATTTATTAATTGTTGTTGTAGGCTTTGAGATAAAGTAACAATCTGAGCTGACTTTTGAATGATTTTTTGACCAAAAACCCTGTGCAATAACCTGAATGTGGGTGGAAGTAATGCTGGTTTCTGCATCCAGGTTAAATCATACATAAACAATATCTGCGGGATATTTGTCGCGATAGTGGTAAGGCCAAATGGTTGAATCAAGACAGATGCATTAAGTTTTCTTAAAACCATAGGCAGTTTTATACTGCTCCATATTTTCAACGACACAAAGCTGTTAATCGTATAATCTGTAGTAATGATACTTGCGTTTGCGGAAGAAGGGTAATGTCCATCAGTACCTTTATTAACCAGAAAATAGAATTGTGTCTCTGGATATTTAATGCATAGAAACCCCAAAAAATCTTCTAAAAAAGAGGTAGACTTGAGCGGTTCGCCCTGCAAATAGATACTGTTTACTACAATGCGCATACGCTGTAAATGTAAGTTGGATGTTGGTTCATAAGTGATAGATTAAAATCTTCAAACTACTTCAATATCCGCTTAATCTTGTTGGCATTCACCATAAGTTCCTCTAAATAGTCTAGGTTCTCCTTTTCTAAGCAAGCCTTAAATTTTCGAAGCTGGGTGATGTGTTCATTCAAAACATCTAGCACATTTTCCCTGTTTTGCATAAAGATGGGTGCCCACATAGCAGGGCTACTTTTAGCTAACCGAACCGTACTTTCAAAGCCTCCACCAGCCAATTCGAAGATAGTGTTTTCTTCTTTTTCTTTTTCCAATACGGTATTCGCCAAGGCAAAAGAAGTAATATGAGAGATGTGACTGATGTAGGCTGCGTGCATATCGTGGGCAGCCGCATCCATATAAATCATATTCATTCCAAGGGTATTGTAGATGGTTTCGATGGTGTCTACAATATCCTTATCGCTCTTGTCTTTCTCGCAGATAACGCATGCGCGTCCTTTGAAGGCATCTCGTACTGCCGCTTCAGGACCGCTGTATTCTGTTCCCCACATAGGGTGGGTAGCCACAAAACGATGACGCATTGGATGGGTTTCTACCGCCTTACACAACGCATTCTTTGTAGAACCTGCATCTGCTACAAACTGTTTGTCGGTGATATTATCCAGAATAATCTGCAATACTGGAATTGTAGCATCTACAGGGATAGCCACATAGATAAAGTCGCTCTTTTTAATGGCATCTATCAGCGGCAATATTTCATCTACAATGCCTAATTCTACTGCTCTTTTGCCGCTTGCCTCTGTTCTACTTACACCAATAATATGATCAGCGAAACCTTTGTCCCGCAAACCCAATGCAAAAGACCCACTTATGAGCCCCACACCCACTATGGTAACTGTCATGACTTTGTTATTTTGAGTTATGAATTTTAAATTTTGAATTACACCAATGCCCTATGCAATAGATGTTTATCATTCAAAACTTACAATTCAAAATTTAAAATCTAACACCCTCCTTATTGCTTCTTCAAACTTTTCGATACTACCACATAAGCTCACCCTGATAAAACCATCACCCGCACTGCCGAAGATGCCACCGGGAGTGATGAATACATTGCTGTTGTACAATACTTCATCGCTAAGTGCATAACCGTCTTTATAACCAGCAGGTATCTTTGCCCAGATGAACATCCCTGCCTGATTCTTAGAATAGACACATTCTAGTACATCCAACAATTCAAATACCTTTTCCCTACGTTGCCTGTAGATGGCGTTTACACTGTCGTACCAACTTTTATCTAGTCCCAAAGCATTAGCTGCCGCCAGCTGTAAGGGCAAGAACATGCCACTATCCATATTACTCTTAAAGCGTAATACTTCATCAATTCGTTCTTTGGCAGCCACCAACATGCCTACTCGCCAACCCGCCATGTTCTGACTTTTGCTAAGCGAATTAAGTTCCATCACTACTTCTTTAGCACCTTCAATACTTAATAAACTCTGAGGGTCATCATTTAAGATAAAGCTGTAAGGGTTGTCATGAACTAATAGTATATTGTTCTCGCTGGCAAAAGCAACTAATTGTTTTAACACTTCCACTTCTGGCAATTGCCCGGTTGGCATATGTGGATAGTTTACAAACATCAACTTCACTTTTGATAAGTCCAATGCCTTTAATACCGCTAAGTCTGGCTGCCAGTTATTTTCTTCTTTCAGTTCATAATCTATACAAGTTCCACCAGCCAATTTCACTGCACTCCTATAAGTAGGATAGCCCGGATTGGGTACCAATGCACCATCACCCTCATTCAGGTAGGTCATACAGATGTGCATGATTCCTTCTTTACTACCAATCAATGGCAATATTTCCGTATCAGGATTTACACTCACTCCATACCATCTGTTATACCAGTCTGCTATCGCTTTACGTAAGATAGGCGAGCCTTTATACGACTGGTAAGCATGCACATTTGGTTTGGCACTCTCTTCTTGCAACACCTTTATAACATCGGGATGAGGGGGCAAATCGGGACTGCCGATGCCTAGGTTAATGATGTTTTTACCTTGCTTATTCAGTTCATCTATCTCTCTCAACTTAGTAGAAAAATAATATTCGCCTATTCCATCGAGACGTTTAGCAGTTACAAATCGTTTGTTTTCTTCTTGAGTTGTTGTACTCATTTTTATATATTTTATATTCTTTTAACCACAATGGTACCTAGTAGAAAGGGACGCAAAGAAAATGAAACTAGTTTGTTCTTATCTTTTAATCTTATTTAATCATCCACTGGGATGAATTTCCTGAGCTTGGGAGGTCTTGTATCCTCTTCCTTCTTTTTAAGAAGCTCTTCATGCCATTCTTGATTTGTAAAACTTGTTGTGACACAAACAAAAGGAACATGAGGTTGATACTTATCGTTTAAAGCTGCTTGTTCTTTCGCATATTTCAATGTAGGTTCATCAAACATTTTAAATTCCTCAAAGTACTTCCAATAATACTCTACAGGTGCTTCTCCGATATACAATTGATAGGTGATAGCATCTAATTGCTGATTCATCGGATGAAACTTAATAGAGGTATTTTCATCAAACTTTCTTTGCATCTTTGCTACTTCAATGGTAAATTCGTCTTCCATATACCTATTTCTCTGCAATACAGTTCCCCTTTGTTCATTATTTCGCTTAATATATTCTCCTATCATTTCTCTACATTCATTCCCATCTTCTTTCAATTGATTTCGCAACGCTTTTAATTCCGAAGCTGACAAATATTCCAATGTTGTTAACTTTAGAAAGTCTGTCATTCTAATCGAGTCAACCGTACCCGCTGAAACTGGTGCATCCTCCGACTCATCCAATAGCTCGCTAGTATCTTCAAGCAATACTTCACGCGGCGCAAAGTCATTAATTATAAAATCTACTGGTACAAAAAGAATGAATTCATCTTCAGGGTTACCGGAAGGATATAATAAGTCCAAGATGCCTTCTGCCAATTCTTTATCAGGCATACCTTCAATAATGACAGCAGAAGATGGTTTTCCAATGGAGAATGCATGAAAAATATCCTTCTCCAATAATGTACCCATATCGGATAAGCCAACTTGATCCAATGCTACAGCATAATTTAGTAGGAACTCTTCAAAATAGGTTAAAAAACCTCTTTCTATAGCTGAGTATGCAACAATCAACTGTTTTGGAGGGTGCTTTGTCTTATTAAATTCTTTGATAGTAGCCCTAATATCTAATATATAATTCAAGCCTTCGGTATGTTTAGTTTCTATAAAATGTCTTTCCAAACTGTTCAACTTCAGCTTTAAGGAAAGTTTTTTAGCCCTACTTACATACTCAACAAGAACACCTATTCTTCCAAAAACGAATACCGCGTCTGACAACACATAAGCTGCTTTCAGTGTATGTGTGTCATCCAACATATTAACGGTAGATGTAATTGTAGAAAATACAAATGCTCTCATTTTCTTGAATTTGACTTATGCCTTTCGACTTAATCCTTTTTTCATTACGCTTACTATCCTCTTTTATATTCTCCAAATACCTTCACCTGTTCTGTAAACCCTGCTATCTGTTGCTTTACTTTTTGGAACTGACTCAATGAATCAAACTCAAGATCCGCATGAAAGCTATACTTAAAGTTTGTGCCAGCTATCGGCATACTTTGCAACTTACTCAGGTTGATTCCTCCATCTGCAATTATGGTCAACACCTTGGCAAGACTCCCCTTTGTATGATCTGTAATAAAGTTAATGGACGCTTTGTCGGCAGCTTCAATTATATCCATTTCTTCTACTCTTCTCAATATCAGAAACCTGGTATAATTACTTTTCTGTGTATGAATATCGGGTACCGCAATTTCCAACCCAAATAATTCGGCTGCCAACTTACTCGCTACCCCTGCAATGTGTTTGCTTTTGCGTTGCGATATATGTTTGGCACTCAGTGCCGTATCTTCCGTTTCAACCAGTTTCCAATGTTGTTCTCCCAGATATTCCATACATTGTTGTATGGCCATGTGATGAGAATGCACTTCCTTAATTTCCTCTAGTTTCACACCCGGATATACCAACAGATGCTGCTGAATAGGCAGATATACTTCTCCCACTATCCTTAATTGGTCATTGTTTTGAAGTAGCGTATAGTTGGGTAATATGCTACCTGCAATTGAGTTTTCAATAGCCATCACGCCGCCAAAGCTTTGGTTTTTGTCAGATGCAATCTTTATTACATCCCTAAAAGTGGAACACGGAATTACCTCTACATTACTGCCAAAGTATTGCTCTGCAGCAACCTGATGAAAGCTTCCTTCATATCCCTGAATGGAAACTTTCACTTTCTCCTTCTCTGTTTTTAAATCTATCTCTTTCATTTCCTATTTAACTATATTTCTTTAAAGTGTAACGCTTCATAACCTTTTTTATTCCTCACCAACCCCTACGTGTACTATGTAACTACGTACCAATGTGTTAATTATCTTTTTACTGTATGCACAAAAAAAAACCCAACCATCAGGTCAGGATTGTATCTCATTTATTAATCACTTTATTAAGCTTTTACAAATACAACCCTGCTACTCATTTTAAAGTAGAAGTAAAAGAAAAAATAAAATCGTGTATTTGTTTGAGTAATCATCAGGCAACAAATATAGGGACAGCTTATTTGATGACAAATAATAATTAGTTTAAAGCAATAGTTTACACTAGACAAAAACGAGATGGCAATCGATTTGCAATCAAAATATATAATGCTGTTTGTAAAATATGGGGTAGGTACGGCATATTACATTTACCCTGAATGTATAAAACTTACCCAAATCCTTACCCAATAACAACTTCAGTTTTTTGTAAACATTATGTGAAAAACCTTGCCAACTTATTTCTACTTGCCGTCGTAGTATTGTCCTCCAATCGCAAATTATTACCCCAATTAAGTAAGGAAAATAATGAAAGGAAAATGCAATAAGGCATCCCTTGTTGCAGCGGTGACTTTACAAGAAATGAACTATTAGATATATGCAGATTGAACCGATTTTACAAGAAAACAAAGATCGCTTTGTACTGTTCCCGATTACCCATCAGGATATATGGCAGATGTACAAGCAAGCTGAAGCTAGTTTCTGGACGGCAGAAGAGATTGACCTTACACCCGACTTACACGATTGGGCAAATAAATTAACAGAAGATGAACGTTTTTTTATTAAGCATGTTCTAGCCTTTTTCGCCGCTAGCGATGGAATTGTAAATGAAAATCTCGCTGTGAACTTTCTGAAAGAAGTACAGTATCCCGAAGCACGTTGTATGTATGGCTTTCAGGTGATGATTGAGAATATTCATAGTGAAGCCTACTCATTGTTGATTGATACCTACATAAAAGATGTAGTAGAGAAAGACCGCTTATTGCACGCTATAGATACAATTGATTGTGTACAGAAAAAAGGACAATGGGCCTTGCGTTGGATAGATAAAGGAAGCTTTGCCGAAAGATTGGTTGCCTTTGCCGCTGTGGAAGGTATCTTCTTTAGTGGTAGTTTCTGTTCTATCTTCTGGCTAAAGAAACGTGGTTTGATGCCGGGTTTAAGCTTTGCCAATGAACTGATTAGTAGAGACGAAGGTTTGCATTGTGATTTTGCTTGCTTGTTATATACTAATCACTTAATTAATCCGTTATCTGTAGAGACCGTTACACAGATCATCACCGATGCGGTAGAAATAGAAAAAGAGTTTGTAAGCAGTGCTCTCCCAGTTCGTTTGATAGGAATGAATGCTGATTTGATGTGCCAGTATATTGAGTTTGTAGCTGACAGACTATTGTTGGCACTAAACTGCAAAAAGGTGTATAATGCAGTTAATCCATTTGACTTTATGGAGTTAATTTCCCTGCAAGGCAAAACCAATTTCTTTGAGAAGAGGGTAGGAGAGTACCAGAAGGCGGGTGTAAAAGAAGGTTCCTCGAAGGCATTTTCAATGGACGAAGACTTTTAGATGGTTGTTAGTGATTAGTTGTTAGTGGTTAGTTAGAAAACAGACCACAATAGGTAATCACTAACAACTAATCACTAACAACTAATCACTAAATATATGTTTGTAATTAAGCGCAGCGGTAAGCAAGAAGCCGTACATTTCGACAAAATCACGTCTAGAATAATGAAATTAAGCTATGGCCTTCAGCTTAAGGGAGAAGACATTATTGAGATAGCAAAGAAGGTAATTGTAGGTATCTTCAATAACGTAACTACTACCGAGTTGGATAACCTTGCAGCGGAAACTTCCGCTTCGTTCACTACCAAATACCCCGACTTTGCAGTGTTGGCCGCCCGTATCGCCGTGTCTAACTTGCATAAGAATACCGCTAAGTCTTTCTCTGAGACAGCGGGGCTTTTGTATAACTATATCGATGACAAAACAAACGAAGCTGCGCCTTTGATAGCAGACGATATCTATGCCATCATCAAAGAAAATGAAGATGTGTTGAATGCCTCCATCATTTATGAAAGGGATTATCACTTCGACTACTTTGGCTTCAAAACCTTGGAGAAATCGTATCTATTAAAGGTGAATGGTAAGATAGTGGAGCGTCCGCAGCATTTGTTTATGCGTGTGTCCTTAGGTATACACAAGTCCGATATTGTTGCTGCGATAGAAACGTATAACCTGATGAGTGAGAAGTGGTTTATACATGCTACTCCTACCTTGTTTAATGCAGGTACACCAAAGCCGCAGATGAGTAGTTGCTTCTTGTTGAGTATGAAAGAAGACAGTATCTCTGGCATTTATGATACCTTGAAGGATTGTGCTATGATATCTCAATCTGCTGGCGGTATTGGTTTAAACATCCATAATGTGCGTGCTACAGGTAGTTATATTAAAGGTACCAATGGTACTTCAAATGGAATTGTACCTATGTTGCGCGTATTTAATGACACTGCCCGTTATGTAGACCAAGGTGGCGGAAAGCGTAAGGGCGCATTCTCTGTTTATCTGGAACCATGGCATGCGGATGTATTCGAGTTCTTGGATTTAAGAAAGAACCATGGTAAGGAAGAGATGCGTGCAAGAGATTTGTTCCTTGCACTATGGATTCCTGATTTGTTTATGAAACGTGTGGAGGAAGATGGACAATGGAGTTTGTTCTGCCCCAATGAAGCACAGAACTTGCACACGACCCATGGTAAAGAATTCGAAGGGTTGTATGAAGGCTACGAAGCAGCAGGAAAAGCTAAGAAAACAATCCCTGCCCGTGAGTTATGGAATGCCATCCTGGAATCTCAGATAGAAACAGGTACACCATATATGTTGTACAAGGATGCCGCCAACGAAAAGAGCAACCAAAAGAACTTGGGAACCATCCGTTGCAGCAACTTGTGTACAGAGATTATAGAATATAGTGATGACAAAGAAACAGCAGTTTGTAACCTTGCATCGCTTTCTTTACCACGCTTTGTGGAAGGCAACAGGTTTAACTTCGAGAAGTTGCTGGAAGTAACCAAGATTGTTACCCGCAACCTGAACAAGGTTATCGACAATAACTATTACCCTATTCCTGAGACTTTTACCAGCAACATGCGTCACCGCCCGATTGGGTTGGGGGTACAAGGTTTGGCAGATGCTTTTATGTTGTTAGGACTTCCTTTTGAAAGTGACATGGCTAAGATGTTAAACAAGAACATTTTCGAAACCATCTACTATGCGGCGTTGGTAGCTTCTAATGAAGTAGCTAAAGAACAGGGTGCCTATGAAACCTTCAAGGGGTCTCCATTAAGCAAGGGTATCTTCCAGTTTGATATGTGGAACGTTCAACCAAGTGATCGGTACGACTGGGATGCTTTGAGAGCAGAGATTAAGAAGACAGGAGTTAGAAACTCGTTGTTGCTAGCACCGATGCCTACTGCTTCTACTTCACAGATATTGGGCAACAACGAATGTTTTGAGCCGTATACCTCCAACATCTATAACCGCCGCGTATTGAGTGGTGAGTTTGTGGTGGTAAACAAACACTTGTTGAAAGATCTGGTAAGCCTAGGTTTGTGGAATGACAATATGAAACAACGCATTATTGCAGCTAACGGATCGGTGCAAAACATCGAAGAAATACCTGCAAACCTTAAAGAGATATACAAAACAGTTTGGGAGATAAAGCAACGTACCATCATTGATATGGCTGCCGACAGGGGTGCATTTGTTTGTCAATCACAATCCTTGAACTTGTTTGTAGAGCAACCCAACTTTGCCAAGCTTTCTTCTATGCACTTCTACACTTGGAAGAAAGGATTAAAAACGGGTATGTATTACTTACGTACAAAAGCTGCTGCAGATGCCATTAAGTTTACGGTAGATGCAGATGTTTTAACCCAGACAAAGACAGAAGCTGCTGAACAGATTGCCTGTTCTTTGGATAACAGGGATGCTTGTGAAAGCTGCAGCGGATAAGCCATAAATACAATTACTCATAATAGTAAAGGCTATCACATATAATTGTGGTAGCCTTCTTATTTTATTCACTTTTCACCACTTACCACACATAGTAATTCATTTTACATAGCTAGCGAGGTCATTCAAAGCACCTTCAAATGTTATACAAAGTATCCCCAAATGATAAGGAAAGTATTTATAGCG
>CAISCV010000039.1 GCA_903883945.1 uncultured Chitinophagaceae bacterium
AGTAGTAAGTAGTAAGTAGTAAGTAGTAAGTAGTGAGTAGTAAGCAGTGAGTTGTAAGTAGTGAGGCGTATTCAATAATTCATAATTCATATCTAAAATCTAATAACTCACAACTAATAACTCACAACTAATAACTAATAACTAACATCTCGCCCTGCAACCTACGCTTTATTTTATGGAGTTGGGGAAGAAATAAAAAGGAGGGTATTATTTAGTAATGGAAAAGCAGTTGATAAATAGGTAAGGTTTGATTATTAGGTTATACACTTGCCTTTGTTCGTGTGTGATACGGCGAGACCATTTTCCAATTAGTTCGTGCTTTATAGTTTCGGTAGAATTTATTCCTTCAAAGTATCTAGCTATAGAATTGGCACTAAAAAGTAATGTATGGCTTTACCATAGCCGTTTGAATCCTTTTTTTTATAGTGGGTATACTCAGAGGAACCAGCATTTTAGGAGGATCTATTTCTTCATCTATCTCATCTAGATAATTAAGGGCTTTAAGAGCTATAATGGCATTGGAGTACGTATATTTTTCTTCATAGTACCCAATCATTTCAGCCATGGTGATGTGTTCCAACAGATAATAAACATCAATAAAGTCTTTCAACCTTTCGCCACTTTGCACAATGGCATGCAGTTTCATAGCGGAGATATCTTCGAGACCAAGAAAACGTATGCCTTCTTCCTCGATTGGGGGCTTAATAAAGTGGGGGAGCTTATGAAGGGTACAAAAATTCTGACGATAAGAAAAGTTTAGCGAACGCCTTATCTCTTTTGTCCAATTGTGCACTCCATTCTATGGTTGCCATTATTTTTTCTTTGGGGTAATAGCTTATCATATTTCTCCATTCCCTCAGGTTTCCCCTTTCCAATACCCTTTCAATCACTATTTTGTAAGACTTGTCATAGTTGAAAGTCTCCAAATCGTATTCCCACAAAAGGGCGGGGTTAATAATATCGGGCTTAGCCATCTTCACTTTTTTATGGATGTAAAGATATGGTTTTTAGTAATCTAGTACTATTGTGTGGTGTTTAGGAAGGCTATGCTTTGAGCGAAACCTTCCTGAGTGTGCCCTGTGTAACCCAATACTTACCCACCACGCGCTACTGTGTCCTATAGTATGCAGGTTTATAAGACACAGTAAAATAGTTTCGCAAAATTGAAAGAAGTTATCCAACGTGTCTTATAAGCCAATGTGGTTATTAAACATACGGAGACTTTTGCAAAAGGAATTAACTCATTAAACTAATATATGTATAGACCAACAGCAAAGGGATATTTTTCAGGATGCGGAGGAATGGAAATTGGTATCATGAAGGCTGGGGTAAATGTTATACAATCATTAGACCTCGATTCGGAAGCGACTGATTGTATGAGTATGAATAAACATTATTTCTCTCATTCAATCCTTACGGTTGATATAACAACAAAGACTGTTTTCGAGCAACCTAAGTCTGATATTATCATTGGAACTTATCCTTGTACCAAGTATTCACCAATTGCTGATATACATGGAACAAGAAATGGGGATGATTTATTCTTACATTTCTTTCGTCACATTGCTATAGAAAGACCTGAGATGTATATAGTTGAAAATGTGCCAGGAATGAGGAAGTTTAAGGTAGTAATGGAAGCAATGACACAGTTGCCCGATTATTATGTTAATATATTCTGTCCTGTTGACGCTTCAATTTGGCTTCCCCAAAGGCGAAAAAGATTAATACTGATAGGTACAAGAAAACCATTTTCTATATTAGAACCATCTGAAATTAAGAACAAGCCAACTTTAAAAAGCATCCTCGAAATAAATCCAATAGTCGAAATGCCTGACTATGTAATAAGTAGGATTAATGGCAAATACAGGGACTTGCCTATAATAGTTGACCCTGAAAGAAGGGGTGAATTGGCACCTACTTGTGTTGCCCATTACTCAAAAGACCTAGGAACAAGATTAGTTAAAGACAATAATGCCAAATATGGTGTTCGTCCTTTTACAATAAGGGAGTATGCGCGATTACAAGGCTTTCCAGATGATTTTCACTTTGAACAAAAGCGTAGTTCTTACAGATTAATAGGTAATGCAGTACCTGTACAAATGGGTGAATGGATAGGAAAAGAGGCGATGAGATATTTTAATTAGGATAATTCTACAAATCTTTTACTTTTAAGCCTTATCTAAAAGCTATGGCTAGTAAGAATTTATGGTCTAAAGAAGAACTGATACTTGCGTTCAACCTATATCTTAAAATTCCTTTTGGGAAGATGCATAGCCGTAATCCCGAAATCATACATCTTGCAAATACAATTGGCAGAACTTCAAACTCAATCGCATTAAGACTTGTCAACTTCGCAGCTATTGACCCTTACCATCAAGAAAGAGGCGTGAAAGGAATGGCAGGAGGTGCAAAACAATGTCAGCCTATATGGGATGAGTTTATTCAAAATAAAGAAGCATTAATATTTGAAAGTGAGCGAATACTTGCCGAAAGGGAACATATAACCATTGAAGCTAAATATCAAGACATACTACCCGACTTAACAAACTTTAGAGGCGAGGAAAAAATAAGAGAAGTAAAAACTAGGGTTAATCAAAGCGTATTCAGACAAATTGTTGTTTCCAATTACTCAAACAGATGCGCCATAACAGGGATAGACATTCCCGAACTTCTTTTGGCCAGTCATATAGTGCCGTGGTCGAAGAATGAAAATGAAAGATTGAATCCAGAGAATGGAATTTGTTTGTCTGCGCTTTATGATAGAGCCTTTGATAAAGGTTTGATAGGGATTACTCCAAGCTTTGAAATTGTTTTATCGAACGATTTAAAGAAGAAACACAAGGAAACTTACTTTTCAAATCACTTTGAAGGATTGGACAAAAAGAAAATAGTACTACCAGAAAGGTATTTACCTAAGAAGGAGTTTTTAGAATATCACTTGGATGAAATATTTGGGAAAAGGAATAATTGCGTAAGTTTTTAAACTAGATTTTCAACAGGAATCATATTTAATACAGGTGTATAAATATCTGCTTCAACTGTATGTAGATTAACTATTAAACTATAGCGTACAACA
This sequence comes from uncultured Chitinophagaceae bacterium, assembly GCA_903883945.1. Classification (GTDB taxonomy): domain Bacteria; phylum Bacteroidota; class Bacteroidia; order Chitinophagales; family Chitinophagaceae; genus Parasediminibacterium. The sequence continues at coordinate 3,077 of CAISCV010000039.1, forward strand.
GAATCAAAACGGTTCAACTTTTTCCTAGTTTTATACCAACCATTTTTGGGGTAAACTGCAATGATATTTCTTTCAGACATTTCTATGGCAGAGATGGTTATAAGGTCTTTTCTTATTGAGCCTTTTGAACTGGCTTGCCCTAGCAACCATTTTTCACCCTTTCTATTTATTTCCTCAACCGGTAATTCTGTAGCACCGGAAATTCGCCTCTCAAACACTTCCTGCTTTTCCCCTGCTTTTATAACAGCAAAATCTAATGAATGAGAATGATATTGAAAGTCCGATGCGTATCTCTTTGCTCCAGGATTTGGCTCTATATAATAAGATAAAGTGATAGTAAGCGTGGCATCTGCTTCTTGTAAATTTCGTAATACATCCTTTGGCCAAGGCAATTGAAACAAATGGTAGTCATTGTACTGACCAACAGAGCCTTCTTTTTTATATGGCTTAATTTCTCTTTCAGCTATTAAGGTAAGGCTATTGTTAGCACTATTCAAAGCCTTGTTTAAGTTAGGGGCACCATAGCCATAAGTTCGTAGAAGATTTCGTTTATCAGTGTCATTAAATTTCTTTAATTGTTTATTTCCCAACATTTCATTTGTCCAATCTGCAGAATGAATCATCAATCCTCTAACTGTTTCTGGCCATAAATTTGGATATTTGGTAATAATCTCTGCAGCCATTTTTGCGGCTAATCCTGCTGCTGCACTGGTATCACAAAAAGATTGGAAAATAAAATTGGGATATTTTGAATGAAGTGATAATAGTTCTAGGTCTTCATGATAAGAAATGTCTTCACCATCAGTTGAATAATTACCACCTTCAAAAACAATGTCAGGCTTATTGGGCCATTGAGATTCCCATAATAATGAAGTAGAATTACTTGGGGACATTCCTCCATTTTTAGCTAAAGTCCTTAATCCTTTTCCCATCTTTCTTGTATAAGCTCCTACTGAAATGGCATTATATGCTTGTGCAGGGTCATGAACAGATTCTAAGTTATTTTTAGTTAAATATTCATCATGCTTTAATATTTCAACATTACCGCTACTTACAATAAATACATTTGGATATACAGGTTCAAATGCACTTCCAAAAGCAATCTTATCTAGAGAAGCAGACCAAGCAGAAGGTCTTCCTTTAAAAGCTAAAGACTTAACAGTTACGGTCATACAATACACACGAGTATTGAAAGGTCTATCAATTAAAGGCGTATTTACAGCTCCTTCAGTAATAGCTCCATATAGTTCAGGGTCATTAGGATCATTTAGATGAATTATTTTATAGGATTCTAATCCATGAAAAACTTGAATATTGGCAGGTGTAGATAATGCTTCGGTTAAATCACCATATATTGCAAGTCCCGCTACAGCTGTTCCATGACCTACCCTTGGATAGCTATCAAGAACACCCCAAGCATCTTTATATGTATATAAGTTACTATCAGGTAAAAATGGAAGTAATAAAGGATGGCTATTATTAACACCACTATCTAGCAAACATACCAATACAGAACTTTCATTTGTAAGTACTTCAGTCCTTTTAATCAAATCATCCAAATACATTTTCTTATCTTCATGAGTTATGCTTTTATGGTTAATGAAGTCTGCTATTTCTTGTGGCTTTCTTAATTCTGCAAGAATATCCAACAAAAGTAGAGATTGAGATAGTTGGCTAACTGTACCTTTTACTAACCTAACAATATGCTCTGTTAATAACAATTCTGACTGTCCAATCGTACAGCCAATTGCCGTTAGATTTTTAAATACGTTAGAAAGTCGTTCTCTATCATTATTAGTTCTTCTAAACCAAACTTCCCACCAAATACTATCCTCAGTTTCAGGAAATGAAATTTCTGGAGCGTCAGTCCAGAAGGCCTTTAAGGTGGCTTTTTGGATAGTATTAATGTTGTTGAATAGTTTCTTGTGCTTTGGATTTTCTGTTTCTATTCTTTCGAATGTGTCTTTATCTGTTTTGAAGGTATTTTCATTTAGATACTCATTGATTTTCTTAATAAAGCTACTTATTCCACCTTCTCTTACCATTACCACCGCATGGTATCTGTATTGAGCATTTTCATTTCGCTCTTCTCTTATATTAACCAACTGAAAATCGGTGCTACTAAAACTATCTTTGTCTAAACTTTTAAAGGCAAGCTCAAAGCCCCACTCAGATGTAAATTCAACATAAACAACATCGTCACGAATAATATTATTGGGTAATTCTATTTTTTTATCTAATTGAAGTTCCTGTCTTATTAAATCAAGCTGATTTGCAAGTCTTTGACCATGTATTGCCCTATTTTGAATTGCTATTTTTGATGAACCCATTGGTTCTTTAGGATATTTAAAAGGCAGATTTTCATTGTAACCATCAATTCTTAGATGGTTTTTAGGTTGATTATCCATTGGACTTCTTTCGTTTTTCTAATACTGATTTTAATAGGTCGACATCTAACTTTTCTGTATTTTTCAAAATC
>CAISCV010000040.1 GCA_903883945.1 uncultured Chitinophagaceae bacterium
ACAATAACTGGTTATTCGGAAGAATATATCCGACAGCTAGTCTTTAAAAGAAAGATACCTTTTACAAAACTGAACAACGGCACATTACGGTTTATCAAAAAGGATATCATTGATTGGATGGGCAATAATAAAAGTACCCCTACTGAAGTGGCAGCACAACGTTATATAGAAACCACCACCATAAGTAACCGAACATTTAACAGACTAAACAAATGATAACAATATGGAAAACAGAATTTGTGCTTTTTGCGGAGATGACATTCCATATAACAGAAATAAAAACAGCAGGTATTGCTGTGATGAATGCTATTATGAAAACAAGAAAAATAGAGCCATTGAAATGAATAAACTCAATAATCATGAAAGGATACTGTTGTACAATGAAAGGATAGTTGAATCCATTTATGAGCAGTACTCAGATAAAAAGTATATATTATATATATCAGGTATAGAATTTATCAGTAGAAAATTCAACTGGAACATTTATACATCTGAATTAATAATTGAAGGAATCAAAGCAAAGAAACTATTGCATTATGCATACACTCTATTTACAAACCAAACAGTAAGAGTATGGAAATTATAAACGAACTACTATCTGATAATATCGACTATTTAAATGCACTTAGGAATGCGGAGGTTTTACCAGAAAAGATTCCATCCCCAACTGATTCAAACTTTTTAAAATTCCAAATTCTGCTTAAATACACAATAATTGTAGGTGCATTCTCTTTGTTGGTATTTATTGTTGTTATCGCTAATAAGGAAGAAAAGAAGAAACATTGATTAAGCAAATATTTCTTATACTAAAAACTACTACAATTCCTACATGTAATATTTATTCTATTAGCAATTGATGCACTTTTATTCCTACCCTTATTTTACAGTTTTTATTTAGTTTGGAAAACATTAAACCAAAACTGAGAAACATTTTCTGTTATCTTTATAATCTTAATATAAATTACACCAACATAAATTTATTCTAAATTAACATTTTGCATATGAATTTGCATTTTGGGATAGAAGCTCTCACAAGGTCCTGAAATGCTTTAATCATCCTTTTCAACATCCTTATTTTCGATGCAATTATTTATCATCTCGTATAATATTATTAGAACTTGCTCCAAAATATCCTCGTCACCATAGATGTTATGCCATATAAACTATGCAGTTTCCTTTCCATCTAAACCAATTTTTGTAAATTGAGATTCTTTTACATCTTTAGTAACCTAATACATTAAACTTTATACCGAATATTGCATCTCAAAAAAATACCGCCTCGATGAATCGTTTCATTTTTACTCTTATTACCTTGATTTTCTTTTGCCAATTTGCTCAATCCCAACAAAATACAACTGTTGTTTATGCACAACACGAACGATTGTCTCTTGATAATGGATGGCGTTTTTACTTGGGCGACATTGCATTTCCAGTTATAACAGGGCACATGATGACTTATAATAGTGCAAAGGCTGGAAAATCTTGGGGTGCTGCATCACCTGAATATGATGATACAAAATGGCGTTTATTAAATCTGCCCCATGATTGGTCGGTTGAATCGGCTTATGATAGCACAGAAAATGTGGCTCAAGGCTACCGTAAAAGAGGATTTGGCTGGTATAGAAGAAACTTTAAATTGAATCCAAATGATAAGGGAAAACATATTGAACTACAGTTTGATGGTGTGGCTACTAATTGCACTATTTGGGTAAATGGAACCATCATGCACCGAAATTTTTGTGGCTACACATCCATTTACATAGACATTACGGCAATGGCGAAATATGGGGAGGATATAAATAATATTGCGGTTAGAGTAGATGCAAATCAACAGGAAGGATGGTGGTATGAAGGAGCGGGCATTTACCGTCACACTTGGTTGGTAAAACAATCACCAGTTCATTTCATTACAGATGGCGTATTTGCACATCCCGTTAAAAGCAATAATAATTGGGTAATTCCAGTAGAGGCAACTGTAGAAAACAGCAGTAAGATGAAAGTTCATTTTGGAATAGAGACTGCATTGTTAGATGAAAATGGGGGAGTAATTGTTTCGGGAATAAGTAAAGGTAGTATTAAGCCTTTGGTTCAACGTGCTAGAAAAATAAATCTTTCTATTCTTAATCCTCAACTATGGACTTTGGAGAATCCAACTCTTTACAAGATACGTACCATCTTGTTTCAAGATGGAAAGGCTACTGATACACTCTATACTTCTTGTGGTTTTCGTACCATACAATTTAGGGCTGACTCAGGTTTCTTTCTTAACGATAAATGGGTAAAGATTAAGGGTACATGTAACCATCAAGACCATGCAGGTGTGGGTAATGCCGTTCCTGATGCACTTTGGGATTTTCGTTTAAAAAAACTAAAAGAGATGGGGGTAAACGCTAACCGTTGTTCGCATAATCCTCCTTCAAATGAGTTTTTGGATGCCTGCGATAGAAATGGAATATTAGTAATGGATGAAAACAGAAACTTCAATATTTCCCCAGAATATCAACGTCAATTAGAGTGGATGTTGCGCAGGGACAGAAATCACCCAAGTATTATACTTTGGAGTGTTTTCAATGAAGAACCTATGCAGGGAACTGAAAATGGGTATGAGATGGTGAGAAGAATGAGTGAAATAGTAAAGACATTCGACACATCCCGTCCTGTTACAGCCGCTCAAAGTGGTGGATTGTTTACTCCAATCAATGTTTCTCAAGCAGTAGATGTAGTAGGATTCAACTATCAACAGGGAGGATATGAAGAATATCACAAACAATTCCCTAATAAGCCTATCACTAGTTCGGAAGATGTTTCTGGATTAATGACCCGTGGTGAGTATAAGGATGACCTCACACACAAACAGGTCTTAGCTGCTTATGATGAAAATAAGCCTAGATGGGGGAACACACATCGTGCTGCATGGAAAGCAATTGCAGATAAGCCTTATGTTGCAGGTTGCTTTATTTGGACAGGATTCGATTATCGAGGCGAACCTCAGCCCTTCGAGTGGCCTTCTGCTAGTTCTAGTTTTGGTTGTATGGATGTTTGTGGCTTTCCTAAAACGGCCTTCTATATTCATCAGGCCCAATGGTTGCCTCCTACAAAACCTGTTTTACAATTAGTGCCTCATTGGAATTGGCCCAAAGATAGTATTGGAAAAAACATCAGGGTTATGGTAATGAGTAATGCAGAAACCATCAAATTAAAATTGAATGGCAAATGGATTGGCGAACAAAAAGTGGATTACTACGAGATGAATACGTTCCAAATACCCTTTCAACCTGGCAAATTAGAAGCTTTTGGATATAAAGTAGGAAAGGAAGTTTCTCATTTTGTCGTAGAAACTACAGGCGAGCCTGTGAGTCTTGAATTAATTCCTGATAGAACTTCACTAGCAGGTGATGGCTTGGATGCAATTCCTTTAACAGTGAGGGCATTAGATGCAAAAGGTCGTCCTGTGGAAACAGCTAATCTACCCATTGAATTTGACATCACTGGATCAGGAAATATTATTGGCATGGGTAATGGCAATCATAATAATCATGACCCTGAAAAAGGAAATAAGTACAGTTTGTATAATGGCTTGGCACAAGTAATAATTCAAAGTAAGGCAGCAAGCAGTGGACAAATTGTTTTGACCGCCAAATCAGACAATTTAAAGATTGCAACTATTACATTAAGTGTAAAAGAATCCGCTCAGATACCTTCGGTTGGCATTGTTTCACCTTCATTAGTGTTAGATAAATGGAAAATTTCGCCCTTCTATGCCACAAAACCCGACCCAAATATGGAAGTGGCTTCCTATGATATGAATACTTGGGCCGCAACTAAGCCTGGAAGTTTACAGCAATTTGCAGGTGGCAGCTTTGCGTTATATCGCACTTCCTTCAAACCATTTGCTGAACAATGCGAAAAAGGAGGCGTTATTTTATTCAAGGGAATTACTGGCAAAGTAGAAGTCTGGTTGGATAAACAACTCATTGGTACAAAAGAGAATAAAGAGAATGGCGACATCATAATCAAATTCCCCGCTGGACAAAATACAAGAAATCTAACATTATTGATAGAAGCCGAAAATAATAGAGGAGGTATAGCAGGAGTGGTGAAGGTAAACGCACTTTAAATGATGAGTGATGAGTTATAAATATGATAAAATATTTGCTACTCATCACTCATAGTTAATCATTCTTATTTACAACACTTCAATCTGACTAATCACTACACTTGGGTCTAACAGATATATTTTGATGTTAGCCTTTCCGGTAGTAGTTACCTTATGCGTTGTTTTTCCAACTGAATATCCCCATAATACATTCTGCTTCCATTCTGAAGAAGTATCATCGGGTTGATTCAAATTAACAGTTTGTGGTGCATCATCATTTACCGAAATGGCATATTGCAGTTTAAAGCCATCATAAAGTCTGAATGTTGGCAAACATTTCACCACAATCTGATTGTCTCCTGCTATCAGGTCTGTGCTATATTCAATCATCGGTGCTTTGTGAATTGCATCAGCATAAGACTGTTCAATAATCGGCATTGCCGTTACCGCCTCTTCTGAAATCCCTAACCCCTTTATCTTGACAATATGCGTACCTTCTGCATCTTTCGACTGACTAAAATGACTGGCAGGTATTAATTGTCTTGGATTTGTTGTCCAAAAAGTTTTAAACAATTCAGGCTTCTTGTTTTTATTACTACTATCTATTAATGAAGGCATTTTAAAAACATCCAAATTCCGTGGATGCCAACTCATCATGCCATTCCATTTGCCATCAGCAAGGCTGTTGTACTTATCCGTGCTTAACTGAATATTTTTAAATGCCTTTCCTGCCTTTTCAAAATAGGATTCAGCTTCTTTACTGTTTTCTTTTTGAACTAATTTACCAATCCTTACACTCAATATCTTTTCGTTCATAAAACAAGCCCCTTCAACAGGATATTGCACCAATTCGTAATAGGCATCTTTCAAGGAAGTAGGAATTCTCTTACCTAAATCAATGGAGGCATCCTTGATTTTTTGGTATGCTTCCATCCTCTTTTTCGCTTCTTCTAATGTGAAACTCACCTTATCGAGATCTTCAGGTTTAGCAGCTGCGGCAAGATGGTAATATTCATTTTTAATCGCAGCTATTTCAGATGCATACTCTTTGCCAAAAGTCTTTTCAGCCCAATATTTTGTATAATCAACTGCCTTTTCAGGAGTCCAAGAATTGATATCCCATGCGAGTTCCATTGCGAATTGTGTTTCT
>CAISCV010000041.1 GCA_903883945.1 uncultured Chitinophagaceae bacterium
AGTTTATATTGTCATTTGGAATAATTTTAAAAAGATTGTTAGCAATTGCACCCTCTTTGCCAATACAAACAAAGCCAACTGTACCATATCTTACCATTCCTATTTCACCTTTTTTAAGCAAATATCTTTCGCCAGGATTTTCAATATACCTAGGTGGTTCATTGTCTTGAGTAAAATCAATTATTCTCAAAAACCTTACACTATTTTCAAATTCTTTATCCTTTTGCTTGTTAATATCAATCTGGATACCTTGCGTAAATTCACACACTTCCCCCAACTTCTTTATTTCCCAATGCTTCGGTATGTTGTCTGAACTATGATTCATTTGATTTTTGTGATTTTTGTGATGCTTGTGATGCTTGTGATTTGAATTTTTTGTTTGTAAGTCGTTTGAAATTCAAACTTGTTTCGCCGAAGTTGATGAGCAAACCAATTTCAAGGTTGTATGCTTCCAGATAATTTATCGCCTGTGCTAAGTGTACATCTTCCATTTTAGTAATTGCCTTTAGTTCAACTGAAATTATTCCTCCCACTAAAAAATCAACCCTTCTTGTCCCTATTTGCTCTTCTCTATAAAAGATGGGCATTTCAAATTCCCTGCTAAAATCGATTCCAGCTAACTGCATTTCAATTGCTACTGCCCTTTGATAAATCACTTCCTGGAACCCATTTCCCAAAGTACTGTGCACGGTCATAGCACATTTAATAATTTTTCCTGTTAGATCCGAATATTTATACTGTTCATTAATCATCATAATCAAAAAAATCACAGTTCAGACAAATTAGGCAGCCAATGCTTCATTTAATTCGTTAATTATGTCGTCTGTGTTTTCACCAAATAATTGCCACATCTTGCCCAAGCCGCCTTGTGCATTAAAGGGGTTTAAATCAAAATCATCCCTTTCAATATGAAAACTACTCACCACATAATCCTTAATCATCCGCAACCACTGCATTTGCTCCTCATTAAACTTAATAGTACCTGCCTGCTTTTTAAACACCCAATCTTGAAAATTCTTATCCACTATTTTATCATAAGCCGTTAGGGTGCTATCAATCCCACTTATTTTTCGAATCAGAGAAACAATAGCCGTCAGCTCATTTCTTGGCGAGCCATTACATTGTTCCAATGCTTCATACGCACGCCACACATTCAAGGGTGCAAGGTTGGGTTTAGCTTGTTGCAATTTTTCTAGCACCTCCTTTATCATGGTATAAGTCAACTCTCGTCTCCGATACGGTTGATTATAGAATATTTGCAATGCAGTTAGTTCATCCTTATGTTCCTTCATCCATTCGGTAAAGCGGGTAACAATTTCCTGTGCTTTGTTGGCATTGTCTTTATCCCACCCTACATTTATGACTTCATCCGGGTTTGCTAAATCAATTTTTTGTTCGTGTGCCTTTCGCACATTTTCAATGTATTCATTCAGTTCGCCTGTAAACACTTTGGCAGCCTCATTCAACAATTGTTCATGCTCAACTTTAAAGGCCGATTGAATGGCATCGGTACTTTCACCCCGCATTTCATGTTCAATCTTCAATTGTAAATTCTCCATGATGTCGGGGTTAAAAGCATTCAACAATTCCTTCACCACCTGCGATACCGTTTTGCCATTAGCCTTCTCGGCAAACTGCTTTTTCTCTTTTTCTGTAATTTGCTTGTCCAACCTTGTCAGCCTGTTGGCTAAAGAGGTAAACAATTCTTCCTCTCTTGCCCCAACAGCAATAGCTTGCAATAACTCTTTTAACGGCACACCGGGTTTCTTCTCTAGTGGTCGGCTATCGGTTTTTAAACTCTTAGTTACCCCAATAGCATCTACAATTACAAAATGGTCTTTGGTGTGTTTTGCAGTAGGTGTCACTTTTTGCAGGCTATCCAAATCTATCGTTCGGGTGCCCCTGCCTTTCATTTGCTCAAAATAATTAATGCTCTTTACATCGCGCATAAACAGCAAACATTCCAAAGGCTTCACATCGGTTCCTGTGGCAATCATATCCACCGTTACAGCGATGCGAGGGTGATAGCCGTTTCTAAACTGTGCCAAAGTACTTTTAGGGTCTTCGCTATTGTAGGTTATCTTCTTGCAGAACTTATTTTCTTCGGCAAACTCTTCCCGCACAATGTCTATAATATCATTGGCGTGGCTGTCTGTCTTGGCAAAAATTAAAGTCTTCGGCACTTCAAACACCCCATTTGCATCGTATCTATCTTTAAAAATACTGGGTAAATGTTCTTTAAAAGTGCGAATAATAGTTCTAATCTGATTGGGGTTTACCACCTCCTTATCTAGTTGTTGCTTGGTATAATTTTCATCATCATCCTGCAACTCCATTCTTTTTCTTCTGCTCAGTCTTTCCCGGTGTTCAATGTATTCGCCCTTCCAGAGTGTAGCACCTTGTTGGGTTATTTTGGTATCAATAATAAATACTTCAAAGCCCACATTCACACCATCGGCAACCGCCATTTCGTGCGAATATTCACTCACCAGATTCTGATCAAAATAACCAATCGTTCGTTTATCGGGTGTGGCAGTTAAACCCACTTCAAAGGCATCGTAATATTCTAGCACCTGTTTCCACAGATTATAAATACTTCTATGGCATTCATCTATAACAATGAAATCAAAAAACTCAATCGGCATTTTGGGGTCATACTCAATAGGTGGTATTTCCTTAGGCTGCCAGCTTCTTTCATTGGGGTTTTCTTCCTCAGCACTTTCTTCCAGTTCTGTACCCTTCAACACCGAATACAAACGCTGAATAGTACTGATGCACACCTGACTATCCGTAGCGATATAGCTAGATTTTAATCTTTGTACGCTGTATAATTCTGTAAACTTTCTATTGTCATCATTGGGTACAAACGACATAAATTCCTGCTCCGCCTGTTCCCCCAGATTTTTAGTATCTACCAAAAACAACACCCGCTTTGCTTTGGCGAATTTCAGCAAACGATAAATAGCAGTAATCGCCGTAAATGTTTTACCACTGCCCGTTGCCATTTGTATCAAAGCCTTTGGTCTGTTTTCTTTAAACGATGTTTCCAGTTTGGTAATGGCATTTATCTGACATTCACGCAAACCCGCTGTGGGCAATGCAGGTAAATCCAACAATCTTTTACGAAGTGATTTATCACGTTTTACCCAGTCTTTTAAAGTTTCAGGTTTATGAAAACTAAATATTGCTCTAGCCCTTGGCTTGGGGTCAGTAAAATCGGTAAACTTGGTAACTTCTCCTGTGCTGATATACACAAAAGGCAGGGGTTCATTTTTAAGGTGTTTTAGTTTGGCATTTGCATAACCTTCGCTTTGGTCTTCGTGCACATTTATCCGATGTCCTTCTTCTTCTCGTTTCGCTTCAATCACACCACAAGGTTTACCCTCCACAAACAACACATAATCCGCAGGACCAACATCTGTCAGATATTCCTTAACGGCAACCCCCAAACCTGCGTGGAGATTCACTTGCTTAATACCCTGTATCAGCCAGCCACAAGCAATCAGTTGCCTGTCAATATGATCTCTTGCTATTTGTTCAGGATTTTGATTGACCATTTGTGTGAGTTAGCAATTTTTCTTACAAGTATAGTTTCATCTACTAGGATTCTCTCTTCAAATTCTCAACGGACACTCCTTTTTAACTCTTCAAAGATGCGTAATTGTTTTGTATTACAATACTTTTCAATTAAAATACTCCACACCTCTCAAACCATCAGGGTGCAATTCCCCTCATGAGGGGTGGCCGTAGGCCGGGGTGGGTATACTTTGCCCGTAGGGCGAATACATTAAATGCAATCCGACACTTTGATAGCACTATCCGACACTTTGATAGCTATCCCACACTTTGATAGCACTATCCGATACTTTGATAGCAATATCCCACACTTTGATAGCACTATCCCACACTTTGATAGCACTATCCGATACTTTGATAGCACTATCCGATACTTTGATAGCGCTATCCGATACTTTGATAGCAATATCCGATACTTTGATAGCACTATCCGACACTTTGATAGCACTATCCGACACTTTGATAGCACTATCCGATACTTTGATAGCACTATCCGATACTTTGATAGCACTATCCGATACTTTGATAGGATTTGACAACTTTTTAGAAGTTGTAAAATCTGTAATAAAGGCAAGGGTAATAAAAACGAGGCGTTGCGCCCAAAACGCAGGGGTATGCGCCCCTTCGGGTAATTGAAAAACTTTATTTTTAAATTAATGATTTTTAAATGAACCAATATACGATACCTTTGGTGTTCTGAAATTTTGGATACGCCCTTGGTTCGGCTACCTAAAACTTTCGCTTGCTATAACTACCATTCCAATCTGATACGAAAAGAACCATTACGCATGTCTCTACAGCTAATTTTCCCAGCGTTTTAGCAAAAGAAAGAAATGGTAAATTTTGAATCTTAAGTTTTGAATTTTCAGGTGTTAAGCAAAATGTCTAAGTTTTTCGTTATAGGTTTTCCTTTTTGATTATTGGAATGTATTAAAACTTTTTGCTGTCAAACCTTATCTTTTCTTTCATCCACAATCCTTCCTCACTAATCACTAATCACTAATCACTAACAACTAACCATTGCCATTCATTTTTATTCACAATTAATTTTACTTAACATGAACAATTTTCAAGTAGCACAATCAACAAGAAACGTTGGCATTTGTGCATTTTTAACGGTTCCAGCCAATATAGCTATCTATGATACCGATATTGCTTTTAGTGCCTGTGCTACCAAGACAGAAGCAGATTGTTTGGCGGCAGTGATTGCGGGTGATAAGGCTGCTGCAGACAATTCGGGTTTTAGTGTAGATAAATTAATTAAAAAGCAGGAAGTGTGTGAAGAAGCTGCAAATTTGTGCGCTCGGAGTATGGTAAAGCTTGATATGCTTGACAACCATTCATTAGCTGATTCACTGAATGGTACAGTGTCTTATTTTTTGAAAGCGGCAGATATGGTGTGTGGGAATAGGTTGATGAATGTGTATGGTGTGATGAATGATAACCTTGTTTTGATAACTGCAGATTATCTAACTGCTCCACAACTAACTAGTTTTTTGGCTAAGATAAATGGTTTTAAAGAAATGAAGGGGTCTGCTGTTTTGGTAAACACAAACAACCCTGTGCTTACCAAAGCTTTCGATACCGCTATGCGGCTTACGACTGCCGATATTGCTGACCTCAAAAGTTTGGTAAAAGATTATAAAATTGCGCATCCCGCATTTTATAATGGACTGATGAAGGCTTGTAAACTTCCTGCCATTACTGTGAGACATACGCCGGTTATAATTACTATTACCGACTCCGATACAGCAGTTGCTCTTGCTGGTGTAAAAGGTACCTTGCTAGCTACGAAAGAATTGCCGGTGAGTAATGTGTCTGGCATTATGGAATATGCCACTGTAAAAGCTGGGGCAACAACTGGCACTTTTGAGAAGGTGGGATATATTACCAAGATAATGGCTATGGGCATTGTGCGGGGCAAAACGAATAGTTTTACAGTTTCACTCACTCCGGGTACAATGACGGAAGCCCAAGAAAAAGCAATAAATGCCACTATTGCTCAACTAATTGCGGACAAACAAGCGAAGGCCGATTTGAGAAAGGCTGCTAAAATAGCTGCTTTGGCAAAGGAGGTGGTTGTTAGTTTTTAGTAGTGAGTGATTGGTGGTTAGAAGAAGCCCTTGAAAAATTTACTTCAAGGGCTTCTTCTTTTACAGCTTTAAATCCACCTCCTGCTTTGGTTACTGTTAAAACACACCTATCTTATAATTTTAATGGTAAGTTAAAGCCTCTTTGTAACCCAGACCTCTTCGGAAATTATAGTTGCCCCAGTATGCTTCTCTGCGAGGCACGAAGGAGCCTTTTCATAGTAAAATCATTTTAAGGCTACTACTTTTTTGTACCAGTTCCCTATCAAAAGCAGCAACTTGCCAATCTTACTCCTCTTAATAAAGTAATTATTTAGTTAATACTATTTTATGTACCGCCTCTACCTCCTCCTTTTGCCCGTATTGCTTGGTTCATGTGCCACTATATTTAATAGTACATATACGACGACTCAAATAGTAACCAACCCAACTGCGGCTAAGATGGTAATAAATGGTGTAGATACCCTATGTTGTTCCAACAAAGTAATTGTATTGAAACGTAGTTCTGCTCCAGTTAAAATTGATATTATCAAAGACTCACTCAAACAAACGGTGCAGGTGTTGCCTAAAACTTCACCCATCTTCTATCTGAATGCACTCTATTACCCTTTTTTTATAGTTGATTTATTGAATGATAAAAGATATACGTATCCCGAAGAGGTTTATGTAGACTTATATAATCCTCAAAACAGTTATCAACCCTATCAAAAAAAATGGAAAGACAATAAGGATAAACCAATCAATATTGGGCTGTCTATACCCATTATAAATGGGTATTATTATAGTAGCAACCCTAAAAACAATAGGATGTTTGGTACGCTCGGGCTTGCATTGCATAGTGAGTACTACCTAAATACAAAACAATATTTTTCGGCTGGATTAGGTGGGTTGGAACATAATGACTGGTGGGGGTGGCATTATCCATTTACGGTTACACACAGGCGGTTATTGTATATTAATACCAGGATTAACCAACGGGTGAATCATTTGAACTTTGGAGCGGGGTTGTCTTATCAACAATTTAATACAGAAAAAACGGTTTATGTGGGAAGTAATAGCTGGGGATTGACCTATCATGAGGATACCGCCTTTCGGATTGCCAAACAATATAATGAAGGATTGGGGCTAAATCTTTCCGTGCAGTACCAACTAAGTAGGAACTTTTATCTGGGAACTATGTTTCAGCCGCTGTTGCTGAACACTGCCCCTGCTGCAAAAGGATATATGCACTATATGAACGTCGATATTATTTTTAAACTACCCGTTTGGAACAGAAAGTAATAATTGTTATCAGCAAATTAATACGCAATTAATACACTTATTTTCGATTTGTAATTTTAAATAAAAAATTATGCTTCAAGCCTATTCAACACTCAAGAAATTATGCCCGATAGCTATGTTGGTTTTATTTAGTTCATGTGCAGCTATCTTTAATAGTAAATCAACCACCGTAAATATTCACACTTATCCCGAAAAGGCTACCATAATCTTGAACCAGAAAGATACTTTCTGTTGTAATGTAGATTTATTTAAGGTAAATCGTTCTGGCTATCCATTAACTGTACAGGTTAAAAAAGATTCGTTGCAAAAGACAGTATATGTTTCCCCTATTCTATCATCTACTTACGCATTACCTAACCTATTGAATTTCTGGTTTTATGGGGGCGGTTATTTTATCGATCTCGCTAGTCGCAAACGGTTTACCTATCCCAAAGATGTTTATATAAATTTGAATAGAAAGGATAATAAATATAGTACAGATGCCGACAATCAACTCCTTAATCTAGTGATTCATGTGCCAATTATTAACACCTACAATTTTTCGATTGCAAAGCAAATTCTTACCAATCTTACCGACCCCTACAGTGGCATACATTACTCCGATACCATAGGTGGACAAAGTAATACCTGGGGGTTATTAGGACTGAGTGGGAGTATGGAATTCTATTTAAATAAGAACTACTATCTATCTGGCAATATGGGTTTTTATCCTAAGTCTACCTTCTTTGTATATAGTGCTCCAGACAGAGATTATCGTTATATGAGCCTATCTATAAACCGCAGATTTAATCGGTATCACATCGGGGCAGGATTAGGATGGGAGAGATTGAGTTATGCTAACGATCCTTATTCTGAAAACGCAGCTCCCATTGGAAATGTATATACAGATGGATATACCCTTAGATTAGAAGCACAGTACCAGCTATCGGACAGCTGGTATCTGTCTACCAACTATCAGCCAATAATAATTAGAGATAAACGGAGTGATGCTAGCGGATTTAACTTCTGGGGGCTAGAATTGAACTATAAAATTCCTCTGGCAACCATTAACAGGGAATTTCCAATTTCGAATTAGCAAACTTTAGGAATAAGGTAAAAATATTCGTGATTTCACCTTACTTAAATTATATCCAAGGCTATGGCTAGGAAGCTTTTTTATTAGACCTCATCAGAAATTGAAGTTGCCCCCAGTATGCTTCTCTGCTAGGCACGAAGGAGCACTTTCAAAGTAAAAAAATAACCAGAATTATTAAAAAAGATTGCTTCGTGCCTTACAATGATGTGGAATATCAAATAATATGTTCAAACCGCTTATTAATCTATTCTTCCGTTTTTATCTTCTCCACCACTACCAAATCTGCCAGTTCTACATTCATTGGCAACATCCCAATCTGTACAATAGCCCGTTTGCCTCGTATCTCTTTCACCTCCCCTACCTGGTAATTCTTTTTTAGTTTCACCAGTGAGCCAATGCCTATGTCAGCCTTTATTTCCTTAAACTTAGTATCTACTTTCTTAGCAAGCTTATTCACTACAATTTTCTCGGGGCTCTTAAACAGTAAGGTCTGCAAGTTCTTCACCACCGTATTCTTATCTTCCGCCTTCTTCCAGTCGAGCACAATCTGTTTTAGCTTACGCTCCATGTCCTTCAAATAGACAAGCCGGTCTTCGGTAACTTTATTTTGTTGTTTTAAGGTTTCTATCTGTTGTTGATGACGTTCCTTATCCATCACAGTTGTCATTTCTTTCTTTAGTTTCTCATTCTCCCGAATCAGCTTGTTTAAGTCCTTCTTCTCTATATCTAACTGTTGCAAATCTTGCTCGGTACGGTTCAGGAGTTTATCTAGTTTAAAATGATCTTCATCTACCAAATTCCTAGCCCTGTTAATTAGATTTTTGGGTAATCCAATCCGTTCTGCAATAGCAAAGGTGTAACTACTACCTGGCTTACCCACTATCAGTTTATACATTGGCAAAAGATGCACTTCGTCAAACTGCATAGCACCATTAATTATGCCCTGTGTACGGTTTGCCATCACTTTCAGGTTGAGGTAATGCGTCGTTACAATACCAAATGCATAACGGCGACCGAGTTCTTCCATAATTACTTCGGCAAAGGCACCACCCAGATTAGGATCGCTACCACTGCCCAACTCATCAATAAAGAAAAGGGTTTTACCATTGGCCATCTCAATAAAGTACTTCATGTGCTGCAGGTGAGACGAGTAAGTACTCAACTCGAACTCAATACTTTGCGTATCTCCAATATGAATAAACAACTGTTTAAAAATACCCATCTGAGATGTTGGATTCACCGGCACCAACAACCCACTTTGTAGCATCACTTGGTTCAACCCAATGGTTTTCATCGTTACCGTCTTACCGCCTGCATTAGGCCCACTAATCACTAGTATCCTGCTTTGTCCATCGAGGGTAAGAGAAACAGGAATGGTGGATTTTCCACTTGCTTTGTTATAAAGATATAACAGCGGATGATAGGCATCTTTCAGATCGAGGTAAGCCTTATCCAGCAAATTAGGCAACTGCCCATTCATATCTAATGCCAACTTAGCTTTTGCTTTGATAAAATCATACTCACCTGCAACATCCAGATACCCCTGCAATAAAGAAGAATAAATGGATAGCTTGGCCGTTAATGCCCGAAGGATACGGTGAACTTCACGCGTTTCTTCATTCTCCAATGAAAAGACTTCATTATTAAGCGGAATGGTCTCTTCTGGTTCAATAAACGCCGTCTTACGGCTGTCACTCTCCCCATGCAGAATGCCCTTTACATGGCGCTTATGTTCGGCAAATACAGCCACTACCCTCCTGCCATTACTAAACCCTTCATCTATTTCTGCCGAATAGCCAGCTTTATTAAGCTTAGAAACTACCTTCTCGAACATTCGACGCAATTCATTCCGCCGCTTATACAACGACATCCTTATTTTGGCCAATTCTTCGCTCGCATTGTCTTTTACATTGCCCGTTTCATCTAATACTTCGTTGATGAGATCGATGATTACTTTTTCGTAGTAGGTATTGTCTATGATCTTAGAAAGGGCAGGATAAGCCAACCGTCTTTCGGAATCAAACCAACGGAAGATATTACTGGTATTCTCACACAACTTCTTAATGTTCATCCACTGTTCACCCACTAAGAGTGCCCCAGGTATACCGAGAAGTTTAGTGTCTTTTTGTATGTTAAGGGTAAAGTCACTAGGAAAATAACCGCCCTGCTGTTGCAACATTTTGTATTCATACGTTTGGTGCAGCTCTAGTTCTATGTATTCTTTTTTGGTATGAATACGAAGATTGGCTGCTTTCTGTTGCGCATATACCGTTTTACAATGATTAACCAATAGGTCTTTCACTTTATTAAACTCTAGCTGATTGGCAGCAGACTCGGGATACAAACGCATAGTTAGAAACTTATTGCTGCAGAAGGCGTAAGATTAGGATTAGCTTGTTCTGCCGCTTCAATGATACTGTAATCAGATAATATTAAAGCTTTATTACGCTTGACACATACATCATGTTCGAAATGAACGGAAGGTTTACCATCTTTTGTGCGAACTGTCCACCCATCTTTGTCTGTATACACCTCTTTGGTACCCAGATTAATCATGGGTTCAATTGCCAAAACTAAATTTTCCTTTAACTTCATGCCATTACCACGCATCCCATAATTAGGCAATTGAGGATCTTCATGTAAGCTTTTGCCTAAACCGTGTCCTACCAGTTCACGAACTACACCATATCTATACTTTCTTTCGGTATGTTCTTGAATAGCAAAAGAGATGTCGCCAATTCTGTTGTTTATGATAGCCTTTTCAATCCCCTTATACAAACTCTCCTTGGTTACACGAACTAACTGGTTAATTTCAGGAGTTGTTTCTCCTATTACAAACGTGTAAGCATGGTCTCCGTGCCAACCGTTAAGTATAACGCCAATATCAATACTCACAATATCTCCATCTGTAAGGGGTACATCATTTGGAAAACCATGTACCACCACATCATTTACGCTCGCACAAATATTATGAGGATAACCACTATATTTATAAAAGGAGGGAACCGCTTTATGATCTTTGATAAATGTAGCACATAGGGTATCAATTTGCATCGTGGTCATTCCTGCTTTTAATATTGTAGCTACTTCAGTAAGTGTTTTACTAACTAACAGAGCAGCTTGTTTCATTAAAGCTATTTCTGCATCTGTTTTATAATAAATTATATTCTTTCCGTGACTCATTATTATCAATTATAGTATATCGATTAGATTAATTAGGGGAAATGTCTATAAAACAAAAGACCTGTCAGTCTTCACTAACAGGTCATTTTATATGAAAACTAGTTCTCAATTGTTTATAAAGTAGTAGTTGGGGTACTGATACTTTGTTGTCTTCCCTGTACACGTCCACTAGACATCAAACCATCATATTGACGCATTAACAAGTAAGTTTCTATTTGTTGAAGGGTATCTAATACAACGCCTACCATAATCAACAAACTTGTTCCACCAAAGAAAGTACTAAAGGATTGGGTTACACCAAGTCTTTGAGCAAAACCCGGCATAATACCTACTATCGCTAAGAAAATAGCACCAGGCAAAGTAATTTTATCCATGATAGCACCAATGTAATCGGCAGTAGGTTCACCAGGTTTAACACCAGGTACAAAACCATTATTGCGTTTTAAATCTTCAGCTATTTGTTTAGGATTAAAAATTAAGGCTGTATAAAGGAAGGTAAACCCGATAACCATCACAGAATATATAACCATGTACCAAGGGTTACTGTGGTCGCTAAACATGCGCACGAATCCTTTTGCTGAGTCCAAATTTGTAAAGGAAACAAGGGTTGGTAAGAACATAATTGCTTGTGCAAAAATGATAGGCATTACCCCAGCACTATTTACTTTAACAGGCAAAAACTGTCTAGCACCACCAACTTGTCTGTTACCAATAATTTGTTTTGCATAGTTAACAGGAATCTTACGTACCCCTTGTACTAATATAATAAGCCCCATGATGATGGTAACTAATATGGCTACTTCAATTAGAAATATCAACAAACCACCACCGCCTTTCTCACTCTTAGCCGTAAACTCCTGTATGAGAGATTGGGGTAAACGAGCCAATATACCAACCATAATAATGATAGATGTACCGTTACCTAGCCCCTTATCCTGAATCTTTTCACCTAGCCACATTACAAATAAGGTACCTGCAGATAAAGTAACAATGGTAGAAATAGCGAAGAAAGGTTGATAAGCAGGAATTAAAGCCTCGGCATAACCAGGACTTTTCAAATAAGCAATGTATGCTCCAGCCTGAAACATCGTTACAATAATGGTGAGGTAACGCGTCCATTGGTTTATCTTTTTACGACCACTCTCTCCTTCTTTCTGAACCTTCTGTAATTGCGGAATCAATATCGTCATCAATTGCATGAAGATAGAAGCGGAAATGTATGGCATTATACCAAGGGCAAGTATAGAAGCCTGAGAGAAGGCGCCACCAGCAAAAGTATCAAACAAACCCAATAAACCGTTCTTAGAACTACCTGCTTTAGCAGCTTCTAACAAATTAGGATTTATTCCAGGTAATGTAATTTGTGTGCCTAGTCTGTAAGTTAATACGAGCATTAATGTTACGACAATTTTATTGCGTAACTCTTCTATAGCCCATATATTCTTTAAGGTGTCAATAAATTTTTTCACGTGAATTCTTGTGTTAAATTAAAAATCCTAAAACAAAAAAAACGCATCAGCTTTTGATGCGCCTTGCAAAGTAAGTAATTTATCTTACAATTTCTACACTGCCACCCAAAGACTCAATTAATTCTTTTGCTTTAGCACTCAAAGCGTTTACCTTGAAAGTTAGTTTAGACTTTAATTCACCCGTAGCTAGCACTTTAACTTTATCAGTTTTAGAAATCAAACCATTTGAATAAAGACTTTCTACAGAGAACTCAGAGAAAGCATATTTTTCGTTTAATTGCTCAATTTGACCAAGGTTGAAAACGGTATATTCAACGCGATCTGGATTTTTGAACCCACGTTTAGGAATACGACGCTGAATAGGCATCTGACCACCTTCATGGGCATTTTTACGTTGGTAACCAGCCCTTTGTTGACTACCCTTATTACCTTTTGTAGATGTTCCACCCTTACCACTAGCTTCTCCACGACCTAATCTTTTTTCTTTGTGTGTAGAACCAGCAGCTGGTTTTAAAGTATGTAATTTCATATTTGTGATTTTGTACTAACGGGGTATCAACCCCTCGCTTATTTTAAAATAAATTTAACCCATTTATGCTTCCTCAGAAGGAGTTTCAACTGCAGAAATCTCTTCAGCAGGCGCTACTATTGCCAGTTCAACCACTTCAGGAGTTTCTATTTTAGCTTCTTTCTGAGCAACTTTCTTGGTAACTGGCGCTTTTGGCGCTTCAACTAAAGTGTCAACTTTTACTAGATGACTCACTTTCTTTACCATTCCCAATATTTGAGGAGTTGCTTCAACTTCACGTGAAGCATTCAATTTTCTCAAGCCAAGTGCCACCAAAGTCTTTTTTTGACGTTCAGATCTGTCTATACCACTCTTTACTTGTGTTATCTTAATATTCATAAAATTATATAATTGATAATCCCTTAGATTATTAACCGTTAAATACTTTGCTTAACTTAACTCCACGTGTTTTGGATATCTCTATCGGCTCACGTAACAATGATAAAGCTTTAATTGTTGCTTTTACAACGTTATGTGGATTGGCAGAACCAAGGTTCTTAGCCAAAACGTCAGTAATTCCAGCACTTTCCAAAACAGCGCGCATGCTTCCTCCAGCTATTACACCAGCTCCATGTGCAGCAGGCTTAATTAAAACTTTAGCAGCACCAGCTTTAGCTAATTGCTCGTGAGGTATAGTGCCATGAGAAATTGGAACTTTGACCAAATTCTTTTTTGCATCTTCTATACCCTTCACTATTGCTTCTTGTACTTCTTTTGCTTTTCCTAAGCCTTGTCCAACAACGCCAGCTTCATTACCAACAACTACTAAAGCAGAAAAGCTAAAAGTACGACCACCTTTTGTTGTTTTTACAACACGATTTATAGCAACTACTTTGTCTTTTAATTCGACATCACCACCTGCTTTTATCTTAGTATCTAATGGTTTAGACATATATCTAAATAATTATTTGTTATTAAAATTGTAATCCACCTTCTCTAGCACCATCAGCAACTGCCTTGATACGACCATGATACAAATTACCACCTCTGTCAAAAACACAAGTATCTAAGCCTAATTCCTTTGCTTTTAAAGCTATTGAAGCACCTACCAATTTAGATTTTTCAACCTTAGGCACTTTTTGTGCAACAATATCCTTTTCTTTTGAAGAAGATGCAGCCAATGTAACTGCATTCTCATCATCAATTAATTGAGCATAGATTTCTGCGTTGCTCCTGAAAACTGAAAGACGAGGCTTAGTAGCTGTTCCAGATACTTTCTTACGAATTCTATACCTAATTTTTTGTCTTTGAACTAATTTAGTATTCATTATTTTATTTTTTATACCCGATACTGCCGGATAATTTTACTAGACTTATTTACCTGCTGCCTTACCCGCTTTTCTTCTCAACACCTCTCCTGCATATTTCACACCCTTACCCTTATATGGTTCTGGCTTACGCAAACTTCTCAATTTAGCAGCTACTTGACCAATTAATTGTTTATCTATACCTTCTAATGAAATCATTGGGTTCTTACCTTTTTCAGTAAGTGTAGTAACCTTTAATTCAGAAGGGATTTCAAATATTATATTATGAGAATATCCTAAAGCTAAATCTAGAATATTACCAGTATTCGAAGCTTTGTAACCAACCCCAACAAGCTCTAAGTCCCTTTTATATCCTGTGGTAACACCAGTAACCAGATTACTCAATAAAGACCTGTACAAACCATGCATTGCACGATGGCGAATTTGGTCTGTTGGTCTAGATATAACCAACTCATTACCTATTATTTCTGGTTTGATATCCCTATCAATTGCCTGTTTTAAAATACCCTTTGGTCCTTTTACTGAAACAACATTATCTTTTCCTACTTCAATTGAAACACCTGCTGGAATTACAATTGGTTTTTTACCTATACGAGACATAGTCGAAATGTTTAATTAGTTATTTTATTTTGTTTGTTTTCAGCCCCGACTAAAAGGCTTAATTATCAAAAACAATTATTAGCTTATATAGCAGAGAACTTCACCTCCTACATTTTGTGCTTTAGCTTGTTTATCAGTTAAAACACCTTTTGAAGTACTAACAATAGCGACACCCAATCCATTAATTACTCTTTTAATTTCAGCAGGTTTAGCATATTGTCTTAAACCAGGCCTACTAACACGCTCAAGTGAACGAATTGCAGGTTGCTTACTAGTTGGATCATATTTTAAAGCTATCTTAATTAAACCTTGTTTGGTATCATCTTCAAATTTATATTTCAAGATATAACCTTGTTCATATAAAATCTCAGTAATCCTCTTTTTTAGATTAGATGCTGGAATCTCAACTATTCTATGACCAGCCATTTGTGCATTCCGAATCCTTGTTAAAAAATCTGCAATAGGATCAGTAACCATACTTCTTAATATTAATGCTTTGTAAAATAAATTTATCTCAAAAGATAGAATAAACTACCAACTTGCTTTTTTAACACCTGGAATCTTTCCGTTAAGTGCCATGTCTCTAAAAATAACACGTGAAATACCAAAATAACGCATGTATCCTTTGGGTCTTCCCGTCAACTGACAACGATTTTTAAGACGAACAGGGGAGGCATTCTTGGGGAGTAAATCCAAACCTGCAAAATCACCTGCTGCCTTAAGAGCCGCTCTTTTTTGTGCAAATTTTGCAACCATCTTTTCACGCTTCCTTTGCCTAGCCTTAATTGATTCTTTAGCCATTTTGTATTATTTAAATATTTTCTTTTTTAATATTTTTAAAAGGCATACCTAATTCTTTAAGTAACTCATATGCTTCCTCATTATTTGAGGCTGTAGTTACGAAAGTTATGTCTAAACCGGTAATTTTATTTACTTTATCGATATCAATTTCAGGAAAAATGATTTGCTCAGTAACTCCAAGTGTATAATTACCACGACCATCGAAAGCTTTATCACTTACACCTTTAAAATCACGTACACGTGGCAGTGCTACAGAAACTAATCTATCTAAAAATTCAAACATTCTTTCTCCGCGTAGAGTAACTCTTGCACCAATGGGCATTCCTTTACGTAATTTGAAATTAGAAATATCTTTCTTAGAATACGTAGGAACAGGTTTTTGACCTGTAATAGTCGCTAGTTCATCTACTGCAATATCAACTAGTTTCTTGTCAGTAACAGCACCGTTAACTCCTCTGTTGATACAAATTTTTTGTAGTTTAGGAGCCTGCATTACACTTTTGTACTGAAATTTTTTCATCAAGGCAGGAATAACTTCATTAGAATATTTATCCGCTAACCTTGGAGTATATTTTATTGTTTCCATTATTTAATTACCTCCCCTGATTTTTTTGAAACACGTACTAATTTACCTTCAATTCTATCTCTTTTAATTTTAGTAGGGACTTTTAGTTTAGCATCCCACAACATAACGTTAGATATATTGATGAAAGCTTCCTTCTTTTCAATTCCGCCTTTAGTTTCCTGGGCAGTAGGTTTAACATGCTTTGTAGCTAAAGCAACACCCTCTACTAAAACTTTACCTTTTTCAATGTTTACTTCTAAAATTGTCCTAGGCTTTGTCAAATCCTTATCATCACCAGCTATAACAACTACTGTGTCTCCTTTTTTAATGTTATATTTAGGCTTAAATCTTGTACTCATTTTATTTTGTTTAACCTATAAATTGTTCCTTTCAGAGAACTAATTATAAAAAGATTATTTAAATTTTATTATAAAACTTCAGGTGCTAAAGAAATAATTTTCATATAACCTTTATCACGTAATTCTCTTGCTACTGGCCCAAAAATACGAGTACCCCTAGGATCATCAGCATTGTTAAGAAGTACTACAGCATTGTCGTCGAAACGTATATATGATCCATCTTTTCTACGTAATTTGTTTTTGGTACGGACAATTACTGCCTTAGAAACAGTTCCTTTTTTAATACCACCTGCAGGAATTGCAGCTTTTACTGTGACAACAATTTTATCACCAATTTTTGCATAATCTTGACCGCTATTACCTAACACTTTTATACAAAGTACTTCTTTAGCACCACTGTTGTCTGCAACATTTAATCTACTCTCTTGCTGTATCATTTTATTAAGCCTTTAATATAAACTATTTTAAAAATAGTTTTATGAATTATGATTTGTTCAAAGAGTTAAGTAACTCTAGAAAAAAATAATTATTTTGCTTTTTCAATTACTTCGACTAGTCTCCAACGTTTAGTTTTACTAAGCGGACGAGTTTCCATAATCTTAACAACATCGCCAATTGTACACTCATCTTTCTCATCGTGTGCATGAAACTTAGTTGTCTTTTTTACGAACTTACCGTAAATAGGGTGTTTAACTTTTCTTTCAACTGCAACTGTAATAGTTTTTTCCATTTTATTACTTGTAACAGTACCAACCCTTGTTTTTCGCAAATTTCTTTCCAAAACTGATGCTTCCATTATTATATACTTTATTAAGCTAAGGCTCTTTTTTGTAATTCCGTTTTGATACGGGCTATGTCTTTTCTTAAACTACGGATACTCATTGGATTCTCAATTGGAGAAATAGCATGAGCAAACTCCAATTTTTTAAGTCTTAATGTATCTTCCTTAGCTCTAACAGTTAATTCTTGTTCCGAAAGACCTTTTAACTCGTTATTAAATTCTAATTTTTTAATCATTTTTTGATACTTAGGAGGTTTTAATTTTATTAAAAACTAGACCTCTGTTAATTATTAAGCTTGCTGTAAGTCTCTTCTAACAATAAACTTAGTTGCAATAGGTAATTTTTGAGAAGCTAAGTGCATTGCATGTTTAGCCGTTTCTTCACTCACACCATCACATTCAAATATGATACGACCTGGTTCAACAACAGCTGCCCAATATTCTGGATTACCCTTACCCTTACCCATACGAACCTCTGCAGGCTTGTGTGTAATGATTTTATCAGGAAAAATTCTAATCCAAACATTACCTTCTCTTTTCATTGCACGTGTCATAGACTGACGAGCAGATTCTAATTGACGGTTAGTTAACCAAATTGGTTCTAACGCTTTTAGTGCAAATGAACCAAATGCAATATATGAACCACGTTTTGCAACTTCTCTAATTCTTCCTTTCTGTTGCTTTCTATGTTTACTTCTCTTAGGTTGTAACATCTTGTATTTTTTCCGTTATTATTTATTAAACCTGAACCGAATCAATAATTAGTTTCTTCTTTGGCCACTCGCTACGTTGGAGCCTCTTCTGTCTCCACCGCCATTTTGACGATCACCATAACCTCCACCTCTTCTATCTCCTGAATTTCTTCTATCATCACCACCTCTACCTCTGTCATCACTTCTCTTTTCGCTCATATCATTCTTTCCTCCAACAAAATTTGGATTCAATTCGCGTTTTCCTAAAACTTCACCCTTACAAATCCAAACTTTAATACCAATTTTACCATACACAGTTTGTGCAAAAACACTAGCATAATCAATATCCATACGGAACGTGTGCAATGGGGTACGTCCTTGTTTAATTTCTTCAGAGCGAGCAATTTCAGCACCACCCAGACGACCACTTACACGTACTTTAATACCTTCAGCGCCCATTCTTAGTGTAGAAGCGATAGCCATTTTGATGGCTCTTTTAAAGTTGATTCTATTTTCTATTTGTTTAGCAATAGTATCACCAACAATAGTAGCATCTAACTCTGGTCTCCTTATTTCGAGGATGTTAATCTGAACATCATCCTTTTTGGTAAGTTTTTTTAGTTCTTCTTTGATACGATCTACTTCGCCACCACCTTTACCAATTATGATACCTGGCTTACTAGTGTGTATAGTAACAATAAGTTTACCTAAAGTACGTTCGATTACAATTCTTGCTATTCCTCCTTTGCTGATACGAGCGTTAAGGTATGTTCTAATCTTATCGTCTTCTATCAATTTACCAGCATAATCATTTTTGCTAGCATACCAATTACTTTCCCATCCACGGATGATACCTAACCTATTGCCAATCGGATTTGCTTTCTGACCCATAATACGGTATAATTATTTTTTTGAATCTACTATTATTGTTACGTGATTGCTTCTTTTGCGAATCTTGTATCCTCTTCCTTGAGGTGCTGGACGCATACGTTTAATTACTGCACCACCATCAACAAATACTGTTTTAACAATCAATCCGCTATCAGCCGCACTTGTACCATCATTTTTTTGTTCCCAGTTGCTAATTGCACTTTTGAGCAATTTAGCTAATGGAATTGCATTGTGTTGAGGGTGAAACTCTAAAATAGATAATGCTTTATCTACCTCCATTCCACGGACTACATCAGCTATCAACCTCATTTTACGAGGACCTGTAGGGTAGTTTTTTAATTTTGCAACTGCTTCCATTTAATTTCTATTTTTTGTACAATTATCTAAAATTGCATGTCTAAATAAGCTTATTTCTTCGAACCTGAGTGACCTCTGAAGTTTCTAGTTGGAGAAAATTCTCCTAATTTATGTCCTACCATAAATTCTGTAACATAAACCGGTACAAATTTATTACCATTGTGAACAGCGAAAGTATGACCTACGAAATCTGGTGTAATTGTACTTCTTCTACTCCAAGTTTTGATAACACCTTTTTTACTTTTACCATCATTTATGTTAAGCACTTTCACTTCAAGATTTGCATCAACATAAGGACCTTTTTTTATCGAACGACCCATATTAAAGTTTTATATTCCTTTATAAATTTCAAAGTTTATACAACAGTGAATATTAAATTTTATTTGTTAGAAAGCTTTTTGCCGTCTCTACGCTGAATAATTAACTTATCACTTCCTTTACCACGAGTTCTTGTTTTTTCTCCCTTAGCATACTTACCAGATCTGCTACGTGGATGACCTCCAGAAGACCTACCTTCACCACCACCCATCGGGTGGTCTACAGGGTTCATGGCAACGCCACGTGTTCTTGGAGTTCTACCTTTCCAACGGTTTACGCCCGCTTTACCAGCTTGTTCCAAGTTATGATCACTATTAGAAACAACACCTATGGTAGCAAAACAATTAATTAATAATTTTCTCAACTCACCACTAGGCATTTTAATTACCGCATACTTCTCTTCTTTATTTGCTAATTGTGCAGAAGTACCGGCGCTTCTAACCAATTTACCACCTTGTCCTGGTTGTAACTCGATATTATGAATCATCGTACCCAAAGGCATATTCTTCATCTGCAAGGCATTTCCAATTTCTGGAGCTACCTGGTTACCAGAGACAACTTTGGCACCTACCTGTAAACCTTGTGGAGCAATAATATACCTCTTTTCGCCATCAGCATAATGAAGTAAAGCAATAAAAGCAGTTCTATTTGGATCATACTCTATAGAAGCAACTGTTCCTTCTACATCAAATTTGTTTCTTTTGAAATCGATAATACGATAGTGTTTTTTATGACCACCACCTATGTATCTCATTGAACGACGACCTTGTGCATTACGACCACCAGACTTTTTTACTGGTTCCAACAAACTCTTCTCGGGCTTATTGGTTGTAATCTCAGCATAAGCATTACCAATTCTCCAGCGTGTACCTGCTGTCATCGGTTTGTATTTCTTTAATGCCATTTTCTTATCCTTTTAAAACGAATTTATCAGCTTCGTAACTATTATTAAATGTTTGTATACAAATCTATTGTTTCACCTTCAGCTACAGTGACAAAGGCTTTTTTGTAAGAAGGTCTAACACCTTGGGTTACTTTCTTCTTTGTTTGCCTAGATTTATTTTTACCTGGCGCTACTGCTGTATTTACAGTTTTTACTGTAACACCATAAAATTCTTCTACTGCTTTTTTTATCTCCAATTTGTTTGCTAGTTTGCCCACTTTAAAAGAATAAGTACGTAACTTATCTTGTTGTAAGTTTGCTTTCTCAGTCAAAATTGGTTTTATCAAAACGTCTGTAAGTTTCATCTTAAATTATTATATCTATTAATTAAGCTTCGGCAACAACTAGATCATCTGTAAATATATTTACAGCGTTCTCTGTGAAAACCAAGGTATCTGCATTCATTATTTCGTATGTATTTACATCTGCCAACAAAGTGGTTGTAACGTTTGGTACATTACGAGTGCTTAAATACAAAGTATCGTTATACTCGGGCAAAATAATGATTGTCTTTTTGTCAGCTACATTCAAGCTCTTCAAAATTTCGACTGCTTGTTTTGTTTTTGGCGTAGAGAAATCAATGTCTTCTACCACTATTATTGCTGAATCTTTTGCTTTGTAACTAAGCGCAGATAGTTTTGCCAAATCCTTTTCTTTGCGATTTAGTTTCAAATCATATTTATGAGGTTTTGGTCCGAATATCGTACCACCACCTTTGTATAATGGATTACGAATATTACCCTTACGAGCACCACCAGTACCTTTTTGTTTATGTAACTTACGGCTAGACCCTTTTACTTCGGCACGTGTTTTTACTTTGTGGGTACCTGCACGACCTGCAGCTAAATATTGCTTAACAGCTAGGTATATTACGTGATCGTTTGGTTCTACACCAAAAATATCGTTTGGTAATTCTACCGACCTGCCTGTTTTTTGACCCTGTATATTTAAAACATCAACTTGCATTGTTCTGAAAATTAAGTGTGATTACTTCTGAATTAAAACGATTGAACCATTATGACCTGGTACAGAACCACTGATTAAAATATAATTCTTTTCAGGGAAAATCTTTACAACTTTCAATCCTTTCATTTTAACCCTGTCGCCACCCATACGACCAGCCATTCTTAGGCCTTTAAAAACACGTGAGGGGTAAGATGAACCTCCCAAAGAACCGGGAGCTCTTGAACGATCGTGCTGACCGTGTGTAGCCTCACCAACACCAGAGAAGCCATGACGTTTTACAACACCTTGAAAACCCTTTCCTTTGGTAGTACCAACAATTTCTATCTGGTCTCCTTCTGCGAAAAGATCAGTTAATGAAATTGTTTCGCCAATATTTTTACTAATAGAATAGTTGCGGAATTCTTTTACGAATCTCTTAGGAGTAGTTTCAGCTTTGGAGAAGTGGTTGAGTTCTGCTTTTGTAGTGTGTTTTTCTTTCTTTTCTCCGAAAGCTAATTGTAGTGCAGTGTAACCATCCGTATCAAGTGTTTTAACTTGTGTAACAGTGTTTGGTTCAGCCTCGATTATTGTGCAAGCTGTTTGCTTACCATCAGAGGCGAAGATGCTAGTCATCCCAATTTTTTTTCCAATAATACCTTTCATCAATTTTGCGGTTGTGCCCCGCTTAAGGTGTAAGGACATTCCGACTATGAAAGTCGAATTTCAATCCTCTGTTTGCTACCGACCTTTTCTTTTGTTTCCCAAACAAATTTGAGAGAAGAAGTACCGGTAGTAAACAAACCTCGAAGGGCCTGTTTATATGTCGCCCTAAATCTTATTAAAGACTTAGGAAGTTTATTTTCATTTTCAGCGCTCTTTTCTTTACTAGAGTAAATTGAGAGATGATTGTAAGAACTTTTTTGTTTGTCTCCGCTATTAAGCTTTGATTTCTACTTCTACTCCTGATGGAAGATCCAATTTACTTAACGCATCTACAGTTTTAGAAGAAGACGTGTAAATATCCAACAACCTCTTATGAGTAGCTAGCTGGAACTGTTCGCGGCTCTTTTTATTTACGTGCGGTGAACGCAAAACAGTAAATATTCTCTTGTGTGTAGGTAATGGAATAGGTCCCGTTACAACTGCACCAGTACTACGAACTGTTTTAACGATTTTCTCAGCAGACTTGTCTACCAAGTTGTGATCGTAAGATTGTAATTTAATTCTAATTCTCTGTGACATATCCTTTACCCCATTTCAAATTGGGAGTGCAAATGTAGGGGTATGATTTGAAATGGCAATCATTTAAACAAAATATTTTTTAATTTTCTTCGTTATCCTGCATTTTGTAGCTACAATCATATCAAATATGGGCTTTTATGCCATTATACTTGTATAGTCTTATAAAATTAATTTAGCTTAAATGTTTTAATTTTCATGCGACCACCCTATCTAAATAAAATATTAGACCCAATTATAAACAATTTTTTGTAAGATTGCAGCTATACTGAACTAATTATGATGAGTAATCCAAACTGTTTTAGCTGGAGTGAGCAATGTGAACCGCATAAACTAAGAACAAAAAAAATAATAGCGGAACATCCCGAAATACGAAACCTTATTGGAAGAAATCCGTATACGTTTATGGTAATTAT
This sequence comes from uncultured Chitinophagaceae bacterium, assembly GCA_903883945.1. Classification (GTDB taxonomy): domain Bacteria; phylum Bacteroidota; class Bacteroidia; order Chitinophagales; family Chitinophagaceae; genus Parasediminibacterium. Next base: position 23,418 of record CAISCV010000041.1, read on the forward strand.
ATTTTGTGTTGGCATTCAACTGGCTTTGGCCTACTGGTTGCGTACCACAAGCTGGTGGCTGGTTTTTGGTACTGCCTATATAATAGGTGCATTTGCTTGCCATACCCTTTTTGTTTGTATTCATGAATGTGCCCACAATCTGGTTTTTAAAAAAAGATACCTTAATACAATTTCGGCAATTTTTGCCAACTTGCCTATGGTATTTCCTAGTGCAGTCTCTTTTCAAAAATACCACATCAAACACCACTCCTTTCAGGGTGTGGAAGAACTAGATGGCGACATGCCTTATCATTGGGAAGCTCGACTAATAAATAATTCTGCTATCGGCAAAGCATTATGGTTATTGTTTTATCCTGTATTTCAGATGCTTCGTCCGGCGAGGCTAAAAGAAATTTCTTTGTGGGATACGTGGACCGTTATCAATCTCTTAGTAGAAGTTGCTTTTTCCGCTGGTTTATTTTATCTATTAGGCGTAAAAGCATTACTGTTTCTACTAGCTAGCTTTTTCTTCTCTGTAGGACTACATCCTCTGGGGGCAAGGTGGGTGCAAGAACATTATCTCACACATGGCACTCAGGAAACTAAAAGCTATTATGGCCCTTTAAATGTAGTGAACCTAAATGTTGGCTACCACAACGAACATCACGACTTCCCTTCTGTTCCCTGGAATAACTTGCGCAAGCTGAACGCTATTGGAGGCACCCATTACTCCTCTTTACAGTACCATACTTCTTACGTAGTATTGTTGTTTAATTTTATCTTCGACAAAAATCTTTCTGTCTTCTCAAGAATGGCAAGGGCGAACAGGGGTAAAACTAAACTTAATCAATTAGAGATTCAAGAAGGAGTCATGTATAAATAAATAATCTCATGCAACTAATAAAACATTTTGTTGCTATCAAGAAAAATCATTTCATATTCAGAGAATGATACCTAACATTGCCAAATAATTATTAAACGATAAATTGAATTTATGAAAAAGAATCAGGTATTAATTTTTGCCTTGACGCTATTAACAATTGCAGGCATTGCACAAACAAAAACAATAACGTTGGACTACTATTTCAACCATGAATTTAAAAAAAGCAAGGATGGCAAGTTCACCTCAGAACGGTTTCACTATATGTGGGAGGATAAAGACCAAAGTGGGTATAGCAACTGGGGGGATGTATTAAAGAAAGATGGTTTTGCCTTGAAGACTTTAGAAACCGCCCCTACCGCTGAAAGCTTGGAAGGAACTTCGGTATATCTAATGGTAGACCCCGACAATGAAAAGGAAACCCCAACCCCCAACTATGTACAAGCAGAACACATTAAAACACTAAAGAAATGGGTGAAAGAAGGAGGAGTTCTTGTAATAATGATGAATGACAGCTCCAACTGCGAGTTTGAACACGTAAAACCATTGACGGCTGCATTTGGAATTACGCTTAATCAGGATATAAAAAGTCATGTTTACAATGACAAATACGATATGGCTGCATTTTATGTTCCTGCGAGCGACCCGATCTTTAAAACAGCCAAGAAGGTGTACTTGAAAGAAGTTACTTCTTTAACTTTATCTAAAACTGCTAAGCCAATACTGGTGCATCAAACAGAAAAATATACTGTAGCAGCAGCAGCTAAAGTGGGTAAAGGAACGGTGGTTGTTGTGGGAGACCCATGGTTTTATAATGAATACCTGAACGGCAGATTAGGCACCGACAAAGGTTGGGATAACGACAAAGCAGCTGAAGACTTTAGCAAATGGTTATTTAGCATCAGCAAATAAAAAGAGTCTTAAGGCATCAGGCATAAGGTTTAAGTAATAAAAGTAGCGTTAATACTTTTTTCACTTAAACCTTATGCTTTTTTTATTATCCCTTATGCCGAACTTACCTTAAATGTTATTATGAAAAAAATCATTGTTTCCACTATTCTGCTGATGACAGTAGTGTTTGTTGATGCACAAATGAAACAACCTATTGACGCTTATAATATCAACTGGACAGATTTCAGTAATGACTCACAGGAGTCGCTTCCAATTGGCAATGGCGACATTGGACTGAATGTATGGACAGAAAAAAATGGGGACATCCTTTTTTATATTGGTAAAAGTGATGCGTGGAGCGAGGCAAACAATACGCAACTAGTGAAAGTAGGAAAGGTG
>CAISCV010000042.1 GCA_903883945.1 uncultured Chitinophagaceae bacterium
ACCCACATTTTACACATGGGCGCAAAGTAAATAAATTGTCAGGAGTGATTAGTTAAAATGTATAACCCGATATTAATACAAGTAATCGACTACCTACTAAAATCGTTTTCGTAATTAAGACGGCATCATTTGCGGTTATTCCTCATTTTTGTCTTGTTATAAACTTTTAACTGCCATTCATGATGAATTTCTGCAAGTGTTTTATTGTTCTTTCGGTTGCTTTTTTTGTATTTTCAAGTACTGCGATTGCGCAGATAGACAACTCCGCCATTTATAAAAATGGCTGGACTGACTTTAATAAGAATGGCAAGAAAGATGTCTTCGAAGACCCTTCTCAACCCGTAGAAAAGCGTGTAGCGGATTTGCTTTCACAGATGACGCTAGACGAAAAGACTTGTCAGTTGGCTACCTTATATGGTTATGGAAGGGTGTTGAAAGATGAGTTGCCTACCCCCGAATGGAAGCAAAGAGTATGGAAGGATGGCATTGCCAATATAGACGAGGACCTGGCTTCCTGCAATGGGCGCTCTAAAACATTTACTAAGTATTCCTATCCTTACAGTCGCCATGCCGATGCTATCAATACCATTCAGAAATGGTTTATAGAGGAAACAAGAATGGGCATTCCGGTAGATTTTACCGATGAAGGTATTCATGGTCTGGAAAATGAAAAGGCTACTGCATTGCCTGCTCCTATTGCAATGGGGTGTACGTGGGATAAAAATATTATTCTTAAGGCGGGTCATATTGTAGGTAGAGAAACAAAAGCATTGGGATATACCAATGTGTACACACCCATCCTCGATTTGTCTCGCGACCCACGTTGGGGACGAGTAGTTGAAACCTATGGAGAAGATCCTTTTCTGATTGCAGAACTAGGTAAACAAATGGTATTAGGTGTGCAAAGCGAGGGCGTGGCATCTACCCTCAAACACTTCTGTGCTTACAGCGTTCCTAAGGGTGGACGTGATGGTAATGCCCGCACCGACCCACACATCAACCCACGAGAACTATTCGATTTGCATTTATATCCTTATGAAAGAATTATAAAAGAAGCAAATCCATTGGGTGTGATGAGTAGCTACAACGACTGGAATGGTATGCCTGTAACCGGTAGTTATTACTTCCTCACAGAACTGCTTCGTGAGAAGTTTGGCTTTACAGGCTATGTAGTGAGTGATAGTGATGCGGTTGAGTTTTTATTTACCAAACACCATGTGGCAAAAGATTCTGCTGATGCAGTAAGACTTTCACTAGAAGCAGGAATGGATGTTCGTACCAACTTCCAACAGCCAGAAACTTTCATTCTGCCTGCACGCAAGTTGGTGAAAGATGGCTTGCTAAGTATGAAAACTATCGATAAACGTGCTGGCGAAGTGTTGAGTGTAAAATTCCGTCTTGGTTTGTTTGACCACCCTTATGTGGATGCTAAAAAAGCAGATGAAGTGGTATTTAATGACGATGCAAAAGCATTTCAGAAACAAATCTCAAAAGAAGTTTTGGTATTGTTAAAGAATCAAAATAACCTACTCCCTCTTGATAAAGCAAAAACTAAAAACATCTTAGTTACCGGGCCTTTGGCCGATGACAGACAGACCTCTATTAGTCGTTATGGCCCCTACAATATCAAGGTGGTTTCTGTTTTGGAAGGTCTCAAGAACTATTTGGGTAATACTGCTACCGTTCAGTATGCAAAGGGCTGTGAATCTTATGATAAAGACTGGCCCGAGAGTGAATTGTATCCTACCCCCACTACACCCGAAGAACAAAAAGGAATTGATGAGGCAGTAGAAAAAGCAAAACAATCTGATGTAGTGATTGCGGTAGTGGGAGAAACAGAGGATCAGTTTGGTGAAAGCAGAAGTCGTACCAATTTAGATTTAACTGGTCGTCAGTTACAATTGTTGCAAGCATTATATGCCACCGGAAAGCCTGTTGTGGCGGTATTAATAAATGGTCAGCCACTTACTATTAACTGGCCTAATAAATATTTACCCGCAATTCTAGAGGCTTGGTGCCCGGGTGCAGAAGGTGGGAATGCTATTGCGGAAACTTTGTTTGGCGATTATAACCCGGGTGGTAAATTAAGCATGACTTTCCCTAAATCGGTGGGTCAGATAGAACTAAGCTTTCCCTTCAAACCGGGTTCACATGCAGGTCAGCCCGGCGATGGGCCTAACGGTTTTGGCAAGACCAATATCTACGGTGCCTTATATCCTTTTGGATATGGGTTGAGTTATACCACCTTCAAGTACAGTAATTTAATCGTTACCCCAAACAAGCAACAAGCAACTGGCAACATAGAAGTTTCGGTAGATGTAACCAATACGGGCAAACGAAAAGGCGACGAAGTGGTTCAGCTATATTTTAAACAAGAAACAAGTAGTGTAACGGTTTATGAAAGTCAGTTAAGGGGTTTTGAAAGAATATCTTTAGCTCCAGATGAAACAAAAACAGTTCATTTTACTTTAACCCCAAGGGATATTTCGTTGTTAGATAAAAATATGAAGCGTGTTGTAGAACCCGGCGCTTTTGATGTACTGATTGGTAGTTCTAGCGAAGACATCAGGGCGAGTAAGCAGTTTGTGATTGAGTAGAGACGGATGATAATCCGTCTATTTTACACAAGTAATTAGAATTTCAATTCGAGGATAGGTGCTAATTAGTTCTTTTAAAACGGGTATTTGGTAAAGGAGGTGGCTCTCCCAATCTAAAAGGGCAGATATTACATGACCTGATGCAAACATTAGGTCATTTAATCATAACATTACGTCGTCTAATGCAAACATTAGGTCATTTAATCATAACATTACGTCGTCTAATGCAAACTTTAGGTCATGTAATCATAACATTACGTCGTCTAATGTTTACATTACGTCACGTAAACATAACATTAAATCACCTAATGTTTACATTAAGTGATGTAATCATGAGGATTCATAAGATAATTAGGATATAGCAATCGTTTTTTTCTTTCAAATCATTTAATAAACAATAGAGTTATGAGTATTAACAAGGCAAATATGATGGAACAAACAATGCGTTGGTATGGACCAAAAGACCCGGTTAGTTTATCGGATATCAGGCAGGCAGGTTGCACGGGAGTAGTAACTGCATTGCACCATATACCCAATGGACAAGTATGGACGATTGAAGAAATTGAGATAAGGAAAGCAGAAATAGAAGCTGCCGGACTAAAATGGAGTGTGGTAGAAAGTGTGCCGGTTCATGAAGCCATAAAAACACATGCCGATGGCTATCAGAAATATATTGACAACTACAAGCATTCTCTCAAAAACCTAAGTAGCTGCGGAATAAATATTGTTACCTACAACTTTATGCCGGTATTAGACTGGACAAGAACCGACCTTGCCTATACAGTAGAAGATGGTAGTAAAGCACTACGTTTTGAGAAGGCTGCGTTTGTGGCTTTTGACGTTTTTCTGTTGAAAAGAAAGGGTGCTGAGAAGGATTATACAACCGAAGAAATAGCTCGTGCTAAGGCAAGAATAGAAGCAATGAGTGCCGAGGAAAAAAAGTTGTTGGAAAGAAATATCATTGCAGGATTGCCCGGAAGTGAAGAGAGTTTTACGTTGGAATTGTTTCAGAAAGCATTGGATGCATATGATGGCATTGATGCAAATAAGCTTCGTGAACACCTTATTTATTTCTTAAAAGAAGTAATCCCTGTTGCAGATGAAGCAAATGTAAAGATGGTTATTCACCCAGATGATCCTCCCTACAGTATACTTGGATTGCCAAGAATTGTAAGCACTGCTGCAGATGCTGAAGCTTTGTTTACAGCGGTTCCTTCTCTTAACAATGGCTTATGCTTCTGTACGGGTTCGTTTGGTGTTCGTTCAGATAATAACTTACCAGAAATGGTAAAGCAGTTTGGCGACAGAATCAACTTCATTCATCTGCGTAGCACCAAAAGAAATGAATACGGCGATTTCTATGAAGACAATCACCTGGAAGGCGATGTAGATATGTTCTCGGTAGTGAAAGAATTGGTGGAGGTGATGAAGAAAAGAAATATCTCTATACCAATGCGCCCAGACCACGGTCATCAGATGTTGGATGATCTGAAAAAGAAAACAAATCCAGGCTATTCTGGTATTGGTAGATTGAGGGGATTGGCAGAATTGAGGGGATTGGAATTAGGAATTGTAAAATCAATAGGATAAGAAGTAAAAGGTTACTAGTTACAGGTTACTAGTAACCTGTATCGTGAAACATGTAACTAATCTTCTGGCTTACACAGGGTAAATTGCATCTTTTTTGTCTTAAAAGACCATAGTAAAATTGATGGTATAGATGAAAGACTAAATAATTGTCAATTATCCATTATCAATTGTAAATTATAACCTAACTTATTAATATAATATTATGATCTCTCTTATTCAGCAGGTAGGTAAGTTCGGAGAAAAGACTGCCATAATAGTTGATGAAAAACAATATAGCTATCACGAATTGTTGGCGGCTTCTTCCTCATTTGCAGGAGATTTGTTGGTAGACACAGACGATTTGCACGAAGCAAGGGTTGGCTATATGGTTAATCCGGGTTTTGATTATGTAAAAGTACAATGGGGCATCTGGCAAGCAGGTGGTGTTGCGGTGCCTTTATGCCTTACCCATCCTTTGCCATCATTACAATATGTAATTGAAGATACCAATGCTACCATTGTAGTTGTTTCACCAGAATATGCCCCAATACTTGATGAGCTTTGCAGAGAGAAAAGCATCAGATTAGTAGTGTTAGGAAGTGAAACCGTAAATGAGAATGTGGTACTTCCTAAAATTGATGTTTCTAGAAGAGGATTGATCTTATATACAAGCGGTACTACCAATAAGCCTAAAGGAGTTGTTACCACCCATAAAAACCTGGAAGCACAGGTAAGTACGTTGATAAAAGCATGGGAGTGGACGTCTGCAGACCATATCATTTGTGTGTTGCCTTTGCACCATGTACATGGCATTATTAATGTAGTTTCTTGTTCGCTTTTAAGCGGGGCTACTTGCGAGTTCTTGCCATCTTTCTCCGCAGAAGGGATATTCAATTTATTCCTGCAAGGCAAGTTAAACTTGTTTATGGCTGTTCCTACCATCTACTTCAAACTGATAGCTTATTGGGAATCTCAGTCTGAGGAAGTTCAAAAAGAACTAACTGATTGTATGAAGAAGTTCCGTTTGATGGTATGTGGTTCAGCAGCTTTGCCTGTAACAGTGATGGACAAATGGAAACATATAAGTGGTCAGATTCTATTGGAAAGATATGGTATGACCGAAATAGGAATGGCTATCAGTAATCCATATCATGGAGAAAGAAGACCTGGCCATGTGGGTATTCCTTTGCCAGGTGTTAATATTCGGTTGGTGGATGAAGCAAATAAAAATGTGGCACCAGATCAACCTGGAGAGATACTGATTAATGGCGATAATGTATTTCTAGAATATTGGAACAGACCCAATGCTACTGAGGAGTCGTTTGTAGATGGAAGATGGTTTAAATCGGGTGATATTGCTATTGTAGAAGATGGTTATTACCGTATTATGGGTAGGAACTCTGTAGATATTATCAAGTCGGGCGGTTATAAGATTTCTGCTTTAGAGATAGAGGAAGTATTGCGCACCCACAATCTGATAAAGGATTGTGCAGTAGTAGGTATTGACGACGAAGAATGGGGCGAATTGATTGTAGCAGCATTGGTGGTTTCTGATCCGGCCATTGATTTGAAAGAATTAAATAAGTGGCTTCGCGAAAAGATGGCAGCATATAAAACTCCAAGAAAGTATTTATTAGTAGATGAACTTCCACGTAATGCAATGGGTAAGGTTACGAAGAACGACGTAAAAAAACTATTTGCATGAAACTACTAAGGGTTTATTTTTTGATTATTGTCCTAGGAATAGGACTGTTTAATGCCTCTGCACAGAAGCGTTTTCAGTCAGTGGTCTTTGATTCAATTGATTCAACTACAAACATTCAATACGGACAGGCAGTAAATCTGAAGGGTAAAGACGAAAGGCTACTACTAGATGTTTTTCAACCTAAGGGAGATACTTCAAAACGTCGTCCTTTGGTCATATTCATTCATGGTGGTGGGTTTGTGAGTAATACTAAGGTTACTGGATTTGGCAATTTGCTTTGTTGGGGATTTGCTAAGCGTGGTTATGTAACAGCAAGTATCGATTACAGATTAGGTATTGATAAATCAGACCCAAGTAAGGATGGACATATTGAAGCGATGTACCGTGCCCAGCAAGATGGTAAAGCCGCAATTAGGTTCTTTAGACGATATGCAGATACTTATGGTATAGACACTTCTCAGATATTCATTGCGGGTAGTTCGGCTGGTTCAATGACTTGTTTGGGAATCGCTTATATGCAAGAGAAAGATGTTCCAGCTAGCATAAATAAAAATCAGTGGGGAACATTAGAAGGAAATAGTGGTAATCTGGGTTATTCTTCTAAAGTGAGTGGTGTAATCAATTGCTGGGGTTCGATGTTGGATTACAAATGGATTGAAAAGGGTAATGTGCCCTTGTTTAATATAGCTGGTACAGCAGACAAAACAGTTCCTTACGATAGTTCTTACGGTTACAGTAGTTTTAAGTATGGTTCTTATGTTCTATACCAAAGAGCTTTAGAAGTTGGTGTATCCACAGGTTGGAGACCGTTTGTAGGTGCAGGACATACCTTGGATAATAACAAAACTAAACAGGATAGTGCTATTCAATCAATGGCTGCTTGGTTATATACACAGTTAAAGATTGTAAAAGGAAAGAATGAAGAAGGCGTATTCCGGTACGAAAAAGATATCGATGCCTTTGATAGTTTAAATAAAGCAGCGCATTATAGCAACAATGCAATTATGTTCCTAGGTAGTTCTTATATAAGGTTGTGGAAGAATATCCGGGAAGACATTGGCTACAAAGAAGTTATTCATAGAGGCTTTGGAGGAAGTAATCTGAGAGATGTAGCTTATTATGTAAAGCGTATAGTTTATCCACACAACCCTAAGGCATTGTTTATGTATGTGGGCAATGACATTGTTGCAGGTGAAAAAGACAAGACACCCGATCAGGTCTTTGAATTATTCAAATATGTGGTAAAAGTTGTAAGGGATAAATATCCTAGCATGCCCATTACCTGGTTACAGATTTCACCTAGTGAAAAACGTTGGGCGGTTTGGGATAAAGTATCAGAGGCTAATAATTTAATAAAAGCCTATTGCGAAAGCAACCCCAATTTATATTATATCCCATCATCCGATAAGTTCTTAGGCGAAGATGGAAAGCCAATAACTAAATATTATCGTGAAGATCACCTTCATTATAATGAAGAAGGGTATAAGGTTTGGGGAAAGAACATTGCAGAAAAGGTGAAGGAAATTGCCAGGAAGTAATGGGTAATAAGTATTAAGTAATAAGTTTCTTGAGGTTTATTACCTATTACCTAATACTTAGTACTCAGTACCCTAAATCAATAAATCATAATTGCGCTATATGAATAAACAAACGTTCAAGTTAATTTGTGCCTGTTTAGCAGGTTTTGCATACGCTGCCAACTATACTAACCATGCACCCTTGGCTGGTATATTGATGAAACAGTTTGTTTTTTCGAAGATGTACGCAGGGTTTTTAACAACAGGCATCTTCACTACCCATGCCCTTATGCAGATACCTGGAGGACATCTTGCAGACAAGTATGGTGGAAAGAAAACATTGATTGCCGCATTGGCAATCATCATCATCTGTAATGCTGGCCTTGCATTCTCAACCAGTTATAACCAGTTGCTGATGTGGAAGATATTGGTAGGTTTCGGAACAGGGATAGCATTTGTAAGTGGATCAAGGTATTTAACGCAGGTATTACCACAAGAAATGTTACTGAAGGGACAAGGCTTTTATGGTGCATCGATCTTAATGGGTTCGGGCTTCGTAATCTTTGCAGTACCACGTGTGGCACAAGATTTTGGCTGGTCCATATCATTTCTAACCACTGCAGGAGTAGCATTAGCGGTATTGGTATTATGGTTAACAGCAGCACCTAAACCCGAGCTAAAACCTCACCCACATGTAAGCTTAGGAAGTTTGTTATCTCACGGACAGTTGTGGTTGTTGGGATTGGTACAGATGTCAACTTTCGGAGTTGTATTGGTTATCGGTTCTTGGGTAATAGAGATGCTGAAAGTAAAAGTAGGATTGTCGCCTGTTACTGCAGGATCAATTGGTAGTTTGGTGTTATTATTAGGAATATTTACTAGAGTATGGGGTGGAACACTCATATTAAAACTCGGTTATCGTTGGTTATTGATTTTGAGTTTATTTATGATTGGTACAGGTGCAGGTTTATTATCTATCACTAGTTCTTCCTTTGCATTGGCACTCACCGCAATTGTTATAATTGGCTTTGGTGCAGGATTACCTTATGCTGCCTTGTTTAACAGAGCAGTTGCTTTGTTTCCTGGGAGAGGTGGCGCAGCAATGGGTTTGGTAAACATGATTGGGTTGGTAATGATTCTGGCAGGAGCGCCTTTGGTTGGTAAGATAGCAGAGTGGACCGGTAGTTTTTCATCGGCGTTTTTGTCTATGTCCATCTTCTCTTTCGTAGTCATGTTTGCATCGTTGGGTATTAAAAGAGAATATCATCAACATCATAGTTAATTTGAACCTTTATGATTATCGAGTACGGTACAACAGCGTTTAAGGAAGACTGGTTGGACTATGTTCAACAAGACCCTGTGCATCCTTCTATCCCATTAGATATCCGGATAAAAGGAACACGTACCATATTGGCTTATTTAGATACCGAAGAAGCTGAACCTCATGCCATCATCTGCATTAAACTTGGTGATAAACTGCCTCAAAACATGGAGTTCATCCTAAGTGATGATGATGCTACCGAGGTGGTGGATGACAATTATATGTTTGCCATCTTCTACTCTATCTTCAAACTAGAACATTCTACCTTAAAGGGTGCTGGTGCAATTGCCATCAAAGAAGCCAAACAACACTATCGCAATAAGGGGATGAAACGTTTCTTCACACTCAGTCCTATCCCTAGTCTTAGAAAAGATTTTAAGTATATCCCTGCCGAAAGAGCCATAAAGAAATACCTCAATGCAGGTACGGGTTCGGTATCTAAGTTCCATTTATCCAATGGAGCTACCATTCACGCCATTCATTATAATGCAGATATGAGTCCGCAGCGCATCTTCGAAAGCTGGGGTATTATGGTAAACTATGACTATTGCGATTATCTGTAATTTCTTTCATGTCAATAATGGTTCTGATGTATTTTTCATATTAGGGATTACTCAAATTCTGTATAGGTTCCTATAAAACATACAAACTCCATTATGAAAATAGAAGTATTGAACTTACAGTTTGTTACATACCAAAACAGCAGTCTATCATAAAAATATTTGTACTAATTATTTCCAATCCAAATTATTACCCTACATTTGCGCTCCCAAAAAGTTCTTTCTATAACAGCAAGAATGATTGATCTTGGGAGTCTCGATGAAAATTGAGACGTTATCACCAATTAAATCGTACATAAATGGCAAAAGAAATCGCAACATACGTAAAGTTGCAAGCAAAAGGTGGTCAGGCCAATCCTGCCCCGCCAATTGGACCTGCTTTAGGTTCTAAAGGCGTTAACATTATGGAGTTCTGTAAGCAATTCAATGCTAGAACGCAAGATAAAATGGGAAAAGTTGTTCCTGTTTTGATTACAGTTTACACTGACAAGTCTTTTGACTTCGTTATTAAAACTGCTCCAGCTTCTCTTCAACTATTAGATGCAGCAAAAATTAAAGAAGGTAGTAAAGAACCTAACCGTGTAAAGGTTGGTAAAGTAACTTGGTCTCAAGTAGAAGAAATTGCTAAAGACAAGATGCCCGATTTGAACTGCTTTACCATTGAAAGCGCTATGAAAATGGTTGCTGGTACTGCACGTAGCATGGGTATCACTATTGATGGATCTGCCCCTTGGGACAAAAATTAATTATTCACCTTTAAATCATTCAAATTATGTCATTGACTAAAAAAAGAAAGGTTGCAAATACAAAGGTGGATAAAGCAAAACTTTATTCCCTTAAGGAAGCAACAGCATTGGTAAAAGAAATTAACTGTACAAAATTTGACAGTTCAGTAGATATACACCTCCGTTTAGGTGTAGACCCTAAGAAAGCAGACCAACAAGTTCGTGGTACTGTATCCCTTCCTCACGGTACGGGTAAAACAAAGAAAGTATTGGTACTTTGTACGCCAGATAAAGAAGCTGCTGCAACTGATGCAGGTGCTGATTTTGTTGGATTGGATGAGTTCATTACTAAAATTGAAGGCGGTTGGACTGATGTAGATGTTATCATCGCTACACCATCTGTTATGCCTAAGATTGGTAAACTAGGTAAGATATTAGGTCCTCGTAACTTGATGCCTAACCCAAAAACAGGTACTGTAACAAATGATGTTGCGGCAGCTGTAAACGAAGTTAAAGGTGGTAAAATTGCATTTAAGGTAGATAAAGCGGGTATCATGCACGCTTCAATAGGTCGTATTTCTTTCACTCCACAAAAGTTGGCAGAAAACAGTGCTGAGTTTATCAGTGCAATAATCAAGTTGAAACCTTCTACTTCTAAAGGAACTTATTTGAAAGGGGCAAGTATTGCTTCTTCCATGAGTCCAGGCATTACATTGGATGTTAAATCATTATCATCAAACTAATCCTGGTGATTCCGAAAGGAAAATGACCCGGGTTTTAAATAAAATTTAGTTATGACAAAGAACGAAAAAAATGAATTGATTGGGGTACTTAAGGATAAGTTCACTCAATATAATAATTTTTATGTTACAAATACCGAATCTCTAACTGTTGCACAGATAGGTAAGCTCCGTAAGATTTGTTTCGATAAAAAAGTTGAATTAAAGGTTGCAAAAAACACTTTAATCAAAAAAGCTTTAGAAAGCCTAGATGCAGAAAAGTACACAGGTGTGTATGATAGCTTGAATAATGTAACTGCTTTAATGTTCTCTGAGAATGCTAAAGAACCTGCATTGATTATTTCTACTTTCCGTACGGAAAATAAGAATGATAAACCAATTTTGAAGGCTGCTTATGTAGACGGTGCTGTGTTTGTTGGTAACGACCAATTAGATGCATTGAAAGTGTTGAAAGGCAAGCAAGAATTGTTGGGTGAAATCATTGGCTTGTTGCAATCTCCTGCTAAGAATGTTATTAGCGGCTTGAATGCTGGTAACAAATTGGCAAGTTTGTTGAAAGCTTTGGAAGATAGAGAAGTAGCTGCATAAGCACTTAATACGTTATACGTATTAAGTGATACGTTAGCAAAAGTTCTTACAAAAAAATATCCCAGGCCTGAGGGAGTAACAATTAAAGGCAAATTTTTTTAAACACATCCGTCGGAGTACTTATATGTAACGATGAAGACGGAAAAAATTTACAATTATGGCAGATTTAAAAGCGTTCGCAGAACAACTAGTAAGCCTAACAGTTAAAGAAGTTAACGAGTTAGCAAAAATTTTGAAAGATGAGTATGGCATCGAGCCTGCTGCTGCTGCAGTTGCAGTTGCTGCTGGTCCTGCTGCTGGTCCTGCTGCAGTGGTTGAAGAAAAAACAGCATTTGATGTTATTTTAACAGCTGCTGGTCCTAACAAACTACAAATCGTTAAAATCGTTAAAGATTTAACTGGTTTAGGTTTGAAAGAAGCTAAAGATTTAGTTGATGGTGCTCCAAAAGCAATCAAAGAAGGCGCTGCTAAGGCAGAAGCTGATGACATTGCAGCTAAGTTGAAAGAAGCGGGTGCTGAAGTAGAAATCAAGTAATTATCGTTTCTACCTACATATTTACCCCTGAACAGGCAACTGTTTGGGGGTTTTTATTTTAATTCAGTTTTGCCACAAAGACGCAAAGTCAGAAAGAAGTACAAAGAAAGCGGGGAAGGGGGAATCGCAAGTGAGTAACCCAAACTTGCAGTTCCGATTCACAAAAAAATAAGAGGAGATGAAGAGAATGGCTTTATTTTTTCTTACAACTTAGTGTATTTGTGTATTGGTGACAATTTTTACAGTTCCTGTAGAACCATTTTCGGATGGGGTTAATTCGAATATTTTATTGGGGGTAAGTCCCTCTTCTATTCTATGTGATACATAAAGAATCGTTGTTTTGCTTTCTGCGGCTATTTTGTTTATTAAAGAAGTAACGATTGTAGCATTATAGTCATCTAAGCCCGACATGGCTTCGTCGAGTATCAATAATGGCGGATGTTTTACCATCGCTCTTGCCACTAGGATTAGCCTTTGTTGCCCGAGGGATAGAGAACAGAATACCGCTTTTTTTAAATGACTCATTTCAATTAAATCTAGCCATTCTTCTGCCAGCCTTACTTGCCTATCAGACGGATGCTTATAGAGCCCAATAGAATCCAAAAAACCAGAGATTATCATTTCCTCCACTGTATGTCGGGTACTAAAGAGGTCTGTCATAGATGGAGTAAGATATCCAACCTTTTGTTTTATCTCCCAAACAGATTCCCCACTTCCCTTTCTTTTGCCGAATAAGGTTAGATTCTGGTTATATGCTTTTGGATTATCCCCATTAATCAAAGTAAGTAATGTTGTTTTTCCGCTACCATTCGGACCAACTAATTGCCAGAAATCGCCCTTTTTTATAGTCCAGTTTACATCCCTAACAATAATCCTTTCGTCATAACGAACCGTTACGTCTTTAAAACTTACCAATTCATTGCTTTCTAGTATATATTCTTTAATAGGAGGCGGCACAGACGTTTTACAGATTTTAGCATTATTGCTTTGGGTTGATTTTAAGTAATCATGTAAATTTTCAATAGTTACAATAGCATTATTATCATCAACTTTTACTGCTTTCTCTATAAAGGGCAATAAATCTCTAGTACGATTAATGAATTGAATCACAGAAATCCTTGACGAGAGTTCTGTAATTTCCTCCAATAGAGTTAACTGATTTGTGAGATCGAGATTATCAAATGGATTATCCAATATAATAAAATCCGGGTTCTGTTTTAATAAATAAGCTAGTAATGCCTTTTTTTGTTCCCCGCTAGATAAGCATCTTATTCCTCTGTTATAGTTTTTGGAAACAGTCCACTCTTCGTGTTTTTCTTCCTCCTCTATAAACTCATTAAGTGATATAGATGAAAACAATACTACTTTTTGTAAATTAATTATTCCAAAAAGAGTATCAGCCCTGCCGTTGATTAACTGTTGTACTAAATAATTTTTGTTGGCATTGTTAGATAAAAATACTGCCCTGTGATTAGTTTGTGTCATAGTAAATAAAGGGGTTAAAAGTAATGAGTGACATTGGGAAAAAAGAAATAAGTAACTTTTTTTTCATTAATTTTAAAACAAATAAAACATCAGACAGTCTTTAAATCGCACAGTAAATACAAATTAAATTATGCTGTTGGGTTACCTTTTATCCCCTTTTGGTATTAATAGTAACTTTCAAGAGTTTTAAAAGCCAAACTAACTCTCTCAAAAGGTTGCTTCGACCACTGATGAAAACGCCTGCTTCGCCCAATTGAAAAAAGGGTAACGTCTCTAACAACTGTACACTTGTCGTGTGACTTAATTTTTTAATTAATAAAATAAACAGTTATGAAGAAGATGAATTTAAACACAATTGCGAAAAGATTTTTTTTAGGAAATATAATAGCAGCAGCACTATTTTTCTCTATTCAAGCATCTGCTACTAACACGGTAAAATGTTACGAAGGAGTTAAAAGTATTGACTCAAGCAAAAGCAAATTAGAGATAAAATATTTAGGTAGTAACAATAGCAACCTTGAATTTGATATACATTACAACAATTTGAAAGGAGGATCTTTTTACTTTTTGGTAAAAGATGAAGAGGGAGAGGTTCTTTTTGAAAAGGAGTACAATACCAAGCAATTTCACAAAAAAGTACAACTTGCTAGAGTGGATGACCTGAGAAAATTGAGTTTCTCTATCGTTTCTGCCAAAGAAAACATAGTGCAAACTAAAGAAGTTGTTATTAAAACTGAATTTTTAGAGGATGTACTAGTAAAAATAAACTAGTTATTAATAAAGGTTTTGTGCGTGAATTGAATAAAGAAGGTAGTCATTATTGGCTACCTTCTGTTGTTTGGAAGGGTAAATAAGGGGCTGATTTCTTTTCGATTAATTTTAACCCTTTGTATGAGCTTAATTCTTTTATTTTTGCCGCACTCGAAAAGAAATAAGCTGTACGTCTAACAAAAACGAATGAAAAAAATAATATTACTGGTTATCGTTCTCTCTGCTTCAACGGCAGCAATTCTTGCACAACAAACAAAGGCGTCTAAAGACTCTATTAAAATTAATTCCACTGCTTACACCAAACCAGTTCCTCAGAAGAAAGATTGGAGCAAAGTTGACTTAAGTAAAAGACCTGCGGATCATTTTGTAGTACAATACGGTTATGAAGGTTGGGCTGGTGCGCCCGATAGTATTCGTACAAAAGGGTTTGGAAGACACTTTAATTTCTATTTTATGATTGATAAACCCATGAAAACCGATCCTCATTATAGTGTGGCTTATGGTATAGGATTGGGTACGGACAACATATTTTTTGATAAAGAAACAGTACACTTAGAAGCAACAGGTAACACTTTGCCTTTCACGGATGGCTCTAATGGAGTTCGCTTTAATAAATTTAAGCTTACTACCATTTATGCAGAAATTCCTGCGGAAATTCGTTTTTACGAAGACCCGGAAAACAAAACAACTGGTTGGAAAGCAGCAATTGGCGTAAAAGCAGGTATTTTATTAAAGGGATATACCAAAGGCAAAGACTTATTAGATGCCTCTGGAAACAGTATTTATGGGCCTACTTATATTGAAAAGGTAAGCAACAAACGTTTTTTGGATGGTACCAGATTGGCTGTAAGTGGAAGAGTGGGTTACGGCTTTATCTCGTTGCATGGCGATTTCAATATTCTTGGTGTAATAAAATCGGGTGCAGGACCCACTATTAACGCCTACTCAATTGGTATCTCAATAGGTGGTTTATAATTTTATTATGATATAATACAACAAATACTTAAACCCTGATAGCAAATGCTCTCGGGGTTTTTTAGTTAAACCCAAATTTTCAACAGACTCGTTATGAAAGTCACAAATGACAAGTATTTGAGCAGTTTTTCCGATTGAAGGCATCATGTTTTATGTTAAAAGAGAAGAAATCAAGCAAATGGTTGTGTTTATAATAATGGAGCTTTGTAGTAAGGTTCTGTTGAAAATATGGGTTAAAGAAAATAATCATGTACATTTATTCAAATAATATATTTTGATAGAGAAACAAAAAATTCAGGAAGATACAAGGGCTGTGTTGGTTGGGCTTGTTCAAAAAGACCAAACTCCCGAACAAGTAGAGGAATATCTAGATGAGTTAGCGTTTTTGGCATTGACAGCTGGGGCAGTCACTGTAAAAAGATTCACTCAAAAAATGGAACGACCCGATAGTAAGACTTTTGTGGGAAAAGGGAAACTAGAAGAGATTAAAAACTATGTGCTTAGCAAGAATATTGGTATCGTAATTTTTGATGATGAACTTACTGGCTCTCAGATAATTAATATCGAAACAGAGCTTAAAACAAGAACAGTAGACCGGAGCGATTTGATATTAGACATTTTTGCTAGCCGAGCACGTACGTCTCAAGCTAAAGTACAGGTAGAATTAGCGCAATACCAATACATTCTACCTCGCTTGAAAGGGATGTGGAAACACCTAGAAAGACAAGGTGGAGGAATAGGTTCCAGAGGGCCCGGAGAAACAGAAATAGAAACCGATAGACGTATTGTTAAAGATAAAATTTCTTTGCTAAGAAAAAGGCTAGGAGAAATAGACAAGCAAGCGTTTACACAGCGCAAGGAAAGAGGCGAATTTATTCGTGTGGCTTTGGTAGGTTATACCAATGTAGGAAAGAGTACATTAATGACCTTATTAAGCAAAAGCGATGTATTTGCAGAGAATAAACTATTTGCAACATTAGATACTACTACCCGTAAAGTGGTATTCGAAAACACCCCATTTCTGCTAAGCGACACAGTTGGGTTTATTCGTAAACTTCCGCACCATTTGGTAGAAAGTTTTAAAAGCACCCTCGATGAAGTTCGCGAGGCTGATATACTCTTGCATGTGGTGGATACCTCTCATATTCAATATGAAGAACAAATAGGGGTAGTAAATAAAACATTGCAAGAGCTGAAAGCGTTTGATAAACCCATTATTACCATCTTCAATAAAATGGATTTATACGAAACCAAATATTTCGACGAATGGCTTAGCTATGCCGTAAAGCAAGACTTACTAAGAGAACTAAAAGAAAGATGGGAGCGGGATACCCACGGTAATTGTGTATTTATATCTGCTACCGAACGTAACAATGTCGACTTGCTTCGCGAAGTAATCATCAATAAAGTGAGAGAGATCTATGGTGTTCGCTATCCCTACAAAGAGATCTATTATTAAAAGTGGATTCAGGTTACTGGTTACAAGTTACTGGTTACCTAAAACTAGAAACTTTTATCCTGTAACAGTAACATCCCCTATGGCAAAAGAAATAAAATGGTATAAGCTCGCAGACCATATCAATATGCTTCCTTTTGAGCCTAATAATATGTGTGTGGTAGAAGCCAATGGCAAAAAGATGACGATTGCAAAGCATAATGGTATTCTTTATGGTTTTGCCTACAAATGCCCCCATGCGAGTGGTATTATGGCAGAAGGATTTATAAATGCGCTAGGCCAAGTGGTTTGCCCTTTGCACAGGTATACTTTTAACATGCAAAATGGCAGGAATGTATCGGGGGAAGGATACTATTTACCCACTTATCTGGTTGAAGAACGGACAGATGGAGTTTATGTGGGAATGGAGAAGAAAGGAATTTTCGGATAATTTAAAAATAATTTTTGCTATTAAATTTGAAACCCTATTTTTGCAACCCCAAACAAGGGAAACACTCCCGAATAGCTCAGTTGGTTAGAGCATCTGACTGTTAATCAGAGGGTCTCTGGTTCAAGTCCAGATTCGGGAGCATTGATTATCAAGCAATTATGATTAGTTTCATAGTTGCTTTTTTATTTTGCGACCAAAAATGCGACCATATAAATAATAAAGAAGGGATAATAAG
>CAISCV010000043.1 GCA_903883945.1 uncultured Chitinophagaceae bacterium
AGTAGTGAGATGTGAATGGTGTATTGAATATTATCGGGATGTATTAAAACTGACTTCTAACCACTAATAACTAACCACTAACCACTAACTACTCTCCATCAAGTTTCTTATCACCACACTAGCAACCGTACAACCAAATATGGCAGGCATATAACTGATAGTGCCAATCAAAGATTTCTTAGGGAAAGCTTTTTCGGTTACGATTACTTTACTAGCATCTATCACTTCGGGGCTAAAAACCACGGTCAGCCCAGTAAAGATGCCTTCTGCATGTAATCTTTTGCGTACATATTTGGCAAGGGTACAGGTATGTGTTTTCGAGATATCTGCTATTTCAACCATCGATGGGTCTAGCTTGCCACCTGCACCGAGCGACGTAACAATGGGAATGCCTTTGTCTTTACAAGCTTTAATAAATTGCACTTTAGGCCCTAAGGTATCAATACAATCAACGGCATAGTCGAAGTTGCCTGTCTCTAAAATGGCATCTATCAGCTCATTCTGAATATACTGCACAAATACAGTTACCTCCAATGCAGGGTTAATATCTTTCAAACGTTCTGCCATTACTTCCGCCTTCAGTTTGCCTGCAGTAGAGTGCAAGGCAGGTATCTGACGGTTGGTATTGCTAAGGTCTACGGTATCGGCATCTACAATAGTCATTTTGCCAACACCTGCACGGGCAATCATTTCGGCACATATTCCACCAACACCACCAAGCCCTACTACCAAAACGTTTTTGGATTGTAGGGTTTCTAACTTCTCATCGCCCAAAAGCAATTGTGTTCTGCCCATCCAATAAGGAATCATCGTATTGTTTTTGTGTACGGCACGAATTACGTTTAAATGAACCAATTAAACGTAATTCGTTGTATAAAATATATCTGAGAAGGGAATTGTTTAAATAAAAACGCCCCAAACAATGTTTGAGGCGCTGTATATATTTTAATTCAATTATTTAATGATAATTTGTTTCACACTATTATTGGTCAAGCCAACTGCTTTGAGATAATAAACACCTGCCGGAAGATTTGTTTTCTGCTGCAGATTAATAGTGCTGTTCCCATTCGTACTGCTATTAGTAGCATACTGTCCAACCAGTTTGCCTGTGTTGTTATACAACTGTAACGTAATTTGTTTGCTTGCAGTAGATTGCCATTTCACTTGAACGCTTCCGTTAGTTGGATTGGGCGATACGCTAAAGTTCTCGATGCTAGTTGTATAAATGGTATTGACACTTGTTTTTTCTATGGCAACTTTATTCATTAGAGCATCCCAAGCTTCTGCTGCCAAAAGGCTGGAAGATATAGAGATAGGTTCGTTGCTCGTATTCCCTTTTCGGTTAAAGACAAGGGTCATTACAACCGCACTGTCGCTAAGGGTTTTACCCACACCACCAGTATTCATCCACAAAACGGGTATTTTGCCATCTATACTATGGTTAGTAGCATATTCAACACCTAGTACGTTGTTCTCGATACCAGTAAAGTCTAAGGTATTAGCATCATATTCGATGGTGTATTGCATGCCTGTAAGGTTGTTGAAGTTCCTTACGTGCACAGGAATACGGATTGTATTACCATCAGTAGCGGACTGATTAAAGGAGAGGGTCAAAGGATTTGTATGAATAGATTTCGTGCCAAAGAGGGATGAGTTATAGTCTTCATTAACATCCCCCAATTTTATTCCTATAAAGCTACAAGGGGCAACCGACTTCTTCAGACTTGTGATACGGATGCTGTCTTTGTAGGGGAAAGGGCTTGCAGGGTTCGGGAAAACATAGCTACTATCCACAAATGTCCACAGACGATTACCTTTGAAGGTAGTATCTATACCAAGTAGGAACCTCTTTAAATAAAGTATATCTAAAGTTGTAACAGAACCACTGCCATCTACATCGGCAGCAATGAGTTTATAGGGAGAGTTAAGTATTGTTTTACCAAGAAGGTGGGCTTGTATCAATAAGGCATCAGCAATAGAAACACCATTAGTTTTATTAATTTCATTGTTTTTGTTTGGTCTGATGGTATAGTTTCCGCCGACAAGTTCGGATAGTTTATATCCGGCGGTAGTTGAAAATGTATTATCTAGCATGTTCCCTGTAATGACTGTACCCGAAACACCAAGCCTTACCGTTGGGATACTCGTACCAACGGGGTTAACAACTCTTCCGTTAATGTCTGCAAAAAGACTATCCCAGTTTACAGCGTGTTGATAATAGATAACCCCATTTGGCCAGGCAAGGGGATGACTAGAAAAGCCATTTTTTACAGAAATACTAGTAGAATTAATGTCGCCGGATTGCGTTTCTTGGGGACCCTCTTGTGACAAAAGGGTTAATGTCTTGATATATGGTCTGATTACTGCCATGTGACCCGAGCTAGAGGCTACAGGGTTTTTGTAGCCAACCATCACCAGATACCCTTTGTTGGCAAGGTTTTGTGCTTCTAAGGCAGTAGCCACTTTTGTCCAACCCAACCCCTTAGCACTGTCTGTGGCCAACCAATCGCACTGTGCATTGGCAAGAAGGGTTTGGCTATGTTGTGGAGGTCGGAGGAAGTATATGCCCAGTTTATCTGCAAATGAAGCAGCAAAAGCACTGCAATGAGTAGCCCCTCCCTTGCTGGTAGATTCGCCAGTAAGCCAGTTTACATTGTATCCTTTAAGCCACAATCTATCTAAATGAACTGAGTCTAATAGTTTAGAAAGTTTCAGCGCATTGGAGGTGATAGAGTCGGTGGAAGTACTCTGTGCGTAAACATTGAAGTATAGAAAGATGGCAATAATAAATAGTAACCGTTTCATTGTACTATGATTTGTAGTTACAAGTGCCAAAGAGCCAATATATGTAATAGCAGGATGCGGGTTTATTTAAAGAATAAATGCAAATAATTAGTTAATGATTACCGAAGAGGGGTATTCGGTAAAATGATACAAGGCACCAATCCTTTAATGGTTAAATAAACAGCATTCAATTCTGTAATATTATCATCTGTTATAGTACAAAGGTTTGTACTATAAGTCTTAAATAATCTTGGAATTATGTTCGGTAAAAGATAACAAACAATGCCTGTCGGTATAATTCTTTTCAGCCAAATGGTGTTTGAATATATGATTTAAGGGGGGAGAAATTAATAAAGATACTATTAATGAAAAACGCTGCTAATCTATATGATTGCAGCGTTTTAAAGCTATTTAATTAGTGTTTGGCGGAGAGAGAGGGATTTGTGCTTTTCTCTGAAACGCAGTGCTATTGTGCGTTTTAAAATCTGAAAAAAGTTGGATGCCCGAATTTACCCCCTAGCCAATCAATTCATTTCGAATCAAATCGTATGACCGTAAAGATACCGAATGTTTTTGGTATTACTGTAATAACCTTACTATTATTTGAACGGGTTACTGTTAAAGTGTAGTGTGGTTTTTACTGAGCTTTCATGTTGTTTATCCTAACAGCAAAGGCTGCACGTGTGCCTGTTTTAGCCCTGTGTAGGAGCAGAAGTCTTCTATGCTGACAAACTGGTGTTCTTGCTTGGAGAAGCTTGTCTTAATCTTCTGTAAAAGCATCCTGCTGTAGCGCTCGCTTTTGCCTGTGATTCGCTGCACATCTTTTGGATACACACAAAGTCTTACAATTTCTATTCTCATACCTTTACTATGCCTTTCCTATGCTTTAGCCATGCCTTACATATTAACGACAAGCAAAGTTAAATACTTACTAAATCATTTAGTTGTAGCAATAATTGACACTATCGGCAATAAGGTGCATTAACGGTAGTGCCTTGATTTTATGCGCTTGATTAGCCCTCAGCTTTGCTTTATGAAACAGATAATTATTTTAGTTTTCGTGTTACTGGGCCACCTTTTTGTGTCTGCCCAGTTGGTAACCAAAGTACATGACGGGGACACTTACAAAGTGCTATTTCATGGCAAGCTTTTGAATGTGCGGCTACGAAACATTGATGCCCCTGAGATTGGGCAAAGCTGCTAGGGATAGTGTGGCTTTATTGCTGCTTAATCAAACCGTTCAATTGGATTCCTTTGGGATTGATATGTATGGCAGGACTATGGGCAGTATCCGCATTCATGGGATGGCATTGGATAGCCTCATGATTAGTAAGGGTTGGGCTTGGTTTTATGTTGCCTATTCAAAAGATGAACTGCTACCAACCTATGAAGCTGCTGCAAGGGCAAAAGGTCTTGGTTTATGGCTATGTGCAAAGCCAATCCCCCCTTGGTTGTATCGAAAACTAAACGTACACAACAAGCGACTATATGACAATTGTAGGAACTAGCCAATAGTTATTAGTGGTTAGTTATTAGTGATTAATGGTTAGAAATTAGTTATGAAATTTAAGAAGTATTTTTTCATTTATCAATAAAATTTTAAGAGCATGGCACAGCAAAGGGGTATTATCAAGTTGGCCGGAACAATCGGCAACATTACGTTCTACAAGACACAGGACGGTTACATGGCGAAGGAAAAAACTTCGTTGGATGCTACGAGGATAGCAACAGATCCAAACTTTATCCGTACCCGTGAAAACGGGGTAGAGTTTGGGCACGCAGCCCACGTGGGAGGAATCCTGAGAAGAACTTTCAGGGGCGTAATCCTTAACAACAAAGACAGCAGGATGGTGAGCCGACTGACTCAGCGGATGGTGGCAGTGGTATATGCAGATGTGACGAGTACAAGGGGACAACGAAACGTGATGGATGGGGAAACAGAATTGGTGGAGGGCTTTCAGTTTAATGTGAATGCACCTTTGGCTACTACTTTCTTTGCACCTTACACCGCTTCTATTGACAGGGTGACTGGTATTTTGAAAGTGGTTGTACCTAGCTTTATTCCTGCCAATATGGTAACAGCACCTGGCGGAACGACTCACTACAAATTTATTTCTGGAGGGGCATCAATTAATTTTGAGACTGGGGTATTTGTGGCTGATGCACAGGCAAGTGCTTTGTTGCCTTGGAACGGTATAGCATCCGTATTGCTGTCATTGAGTAACACGGTTACCCTTGCTAGTACTCACCCTTTGTTCTTGTTATTCGGTATTGAGTTTTACCAAGAAGTAAATGGTATGCAGTACCCATTAAAGAATGGTGCCTACAATGCTTTGAGTGTTGTGAAGGTGAGTGGGGTGTAATAGAACTATGAGTTATGAACTATGAAATATGAGTTTTAAGTAGTAAGTAATAGGTTTTAAGTTTTACGGTTTAAAACATTGGTTATGGAACTTGAATTGGTACGGGAGTATTTCCCGAATGGGGTGAATGGGGCATTGAGTGTGAACGGTGAAGGACTTTGCCACACCATTGAATTGCCTTGGCGAGATAATCAACACGCTATTTCATGCATCCCAGAAGGAAGGTATGAATTAGCGAAGAGGTTTAGCCCAAAGCTTAGGTGGCATCTGTTGGTGAAGGATGTGCCTGAAAGAGACCTCATATTGATTCATCCTTACAATGATGCTGAAAAACAAGCGCAGGGCTGTATAGCACCCGTTACTACCATTACTGGCGAAGGCAAGGGCGATAATTCTAGAATTGTTTTTGAAAAGCTGAAAGCATTTGTATTTCCTGTTTTGGAAAGAGGGGAGAAGGTGTTTTTGGTGATTAGAAGCAAGCATAGCAAGTTATGAGTTATTAGATAGTAGTTATTAGTGATTAAAAAGAAGTTTGTTTTCATTGTTTAAATGTGTTTTTATGAATATTTTAGAAAGGATAAATGCGCCGACACCGGACTTCTTTAAGCGGTTACGAAATTTTGGGTTGGCACTGGCTGCAATAAGTGCTGCTATCTTGGCTGCTCCAGTGGCACTGCCAATTGCCCTGGTAACTGCAGCTGGGTATGCAGCTGTGGGTGGTGCTGTAATTTCGGCAGTGAGTCAGATAACAACGAATAGGGAAACTTCTTGAGTTATGAATTATGAGTTATGAGATATGAGTTGAAAGTCATAAGTCGAGAGTCAAGAGTCGAAAGTTGTAAGTATTAGATTTTAGGTTGCACGTTTTACGTAAAAAAATAAAGAGCAATGGAAGCTAATCATAGCACGAAAGCAGGCACTATAGGCGGGACGCTGATAAGTATCTTTTGTAATCTTCATCAAGAGGACATTGCAAAAACGATTACTTTAGCCGGCTTGGGAGAATTAGTAAGTTTCCTTGTTTCTATTTTGATGAAAGCCATCTACAGATGGTTTAAAAAATAACTTGGTCAACAGTTGTGGTGACCTTCGATCAGGTAAGCCTCCCAATTTGGGTGGCTTTTTTTATGCCCCTAACCCCTAAAGGGAAACCAGAAAAGCAGCAACCGTGCCAAGAGGCAGGGTTGCTGTAAGAAACTAGAAAGGCAATGTTGCCAACTGACGGCGACCAGAAGGGAAACACCACACAAACCAACCACTTGCCAACCTGCGAACTGAAACACCAGGCAATAGACGAAAGTGGACTGGCAACCTACGAAAATGCCTACTGAAAACTGAGTGCGGAACAACAGGCACAGGAAACAACCCATGACTGAAAGGGCAAACTGACAAATGAGAACGGGTGACAATACGAAGCTGCTTTTGCATGACTTATTTTTTATAAGCTCTTCCAGCGGCAGGTGTGAAAAAAAATAACTGGAGCGGAATAAGTCCCGGAGGGTGAAAAAGAAAATAACTAAAGACTCATTACCCGTTAATTTTCTTTTTCATTATGCCGAACAGGATATTTTTTGCA
>CAISCV010000044.1 GCA_903883945.1 uncultured Chitinophagaceae bacterium
GACCCTGCTTCTGGATATTCTTTAAATGATTTATTAAACCCCGGACTAAATGTAGCTGAACTAGCAAATCCTGAACTACAATGGGAATCTACTCTTTCCAGAGATTTAGGGTTAGACTTTGGGTTGTTAAGAAACAAATTACAAGTAACGATTGATGGATATATCAATACAACTAATAAATTGTTGGTAAGAGTTCCTGTTGCCATTTCATCTGGTTACCCTTATCAAATACAAAATGTTGGTTCAACACAAAATACAGGTATTGAACTTTTGGTTGCAGGCACGGTTCTTAGAACAAAAGACTTCTCATGGAACTTCTCTTTTAACATTTCCACAAATGATAATGTAATTAAAAGTCTTGGTAACAGTCAGAGTTTTTACACGGTCAATTCTGGTTGGGCAGGAGCCAGTAACTTACCAGATTACATAGTAAAAGTGGGTCAGAAAGTGGGCTCTATGTATGGGTTTGTGAATGATGGGTTTTATAAGCCAAGTGATTTTAATTGGACGCCCAATGGAACAAATTCAACTAATGGATTAGCGATGGGTAAATACACTTTAAAATCAGGTGTTGCTAGCGATTCATCTATCACTTCTACCTTAGTACAACCTGGTAGTATAAAATATAAAGATTTAAATGGTGATGGAAAGGTAGATGTAAACGATAGGCAAATTCTGGGCAATAACCAGCCAAAATTCTTTGGTGGATTAACTCAAACATTCAAATATAAGAACTGGGATGCTAGCATTTTTATCAACTATCGTTTTGGCAGTAAAGTTTTTAATGACAACAAGCTAGAATATACAAGTGGGTATACAGCAGGTGCAAATATGTTGGCAGTAGTTAAAAACCGCTGGAGAGTAGTAAGTAACAATGGAGATACTTACCAGAGTTCTGATGGAAAAACAATAACCGGGGTTGCACCAGCAATACTAGATAGCATGAACAAGAATGCATCCTTTTGGTTGCCTTCAGTAGGCTCCTCATCAGCGTCTTTCTCCCCTTCTTCTTTTGCCGTGGAGGATGGTTCTTTTATTCGAATTAACAACATCACTATTGGTTATTCATTGCCTATTACTTCTACACTTATGAGACATTTAACTTTTACCAAGTTGAGGTTCTATCTAACTGTAAACAATGTGGCTGTCATCACAGGATATTCGGGTTATGACCCTGAGGTAAATACTATGCACAGCTCTCCATTAACACCTGGGGTCGATTATTCGGCCTACCCCCGTAGTCGTGGATACGTTTGTGGTATAAATCTTAATTTCTAATTCTCAATACGCATTAAAATGAAAAATAAATATATTAATAAGTCATTACTTTTCGCACTAGCAGTCCTTGTTCAGTTTGGACTTAGTTCGTGTAAGAAATTCTTACAACCTGATTCTCCCTCCCTATTCTCAACTACGGCGGTTTATAGTAGTGTAACGTTTGCACAAATGGCCGTATTAGGCGTTTATCAAGATCTGTCAGGTGACCAAGGTTATGGAAACAGACTCAGTTGTTATTATCCGTATGATAATGATGAAACCATGGGACCTGCAAGATCAGGAGATAATGACCGTGGAGATTTAGCACATTATAATGCCACCTCTTTAAACTTACAGTTGTATGCACCTTATTTGCAACTTTATCAAGGGATAGAACGAGCCAACCTTTGTATTTATAACATCCCAAAGATGAATTTATATACCTCTGGCAGTTCCACGCAAAAAGCAGAACTAAGAAGATTATATGGGGAGGCATTAACGCTGAGAGCTCAGTTTTACTTAGAATTAACAAGAAACTGGGGGGATGTGCCTGCCCAATATCTGCCTTCTGAAGTATCTGCCAATTTGTTTATTGGAAAAACAAACAGAGATACCATTTATAATCACTTGTTGGCAGATCTTAAGTTTGCTGCAGATTCATTGGTTCCTTGGAATTCACAGATTGCTACCCTAACAGGAGACCCAACTGATGAAAGAATTACTAAGGGAGTTGTAAAGGCATTAAGAGCTAGAATTGCGTTATATAGGGGGGGCTATGAGTTAAGACAAGATAATAATGTAGAAAGAGAGGCAGACTATAAACAATACTATCAGATGGCCTGGAATGAGTGTAATGAAATTATTAATAGTGGAGAACATGGTCTTAATCCGAGCTATAAATCTGTGTTTAAGGATGGGATTTGTGGTCATAAATTAGATAACGAAATCTTATTTCAAGCGGCTATGGGTGGAGCCACAAGTACTACAGATAGTAAGTTAGGTACTTATAACGGACCAAAGTTTGGTGCAGCAGTTACTGTAAAAACAACATCTTCTGGATTCGTTGTCTCAACTACTTACACAAATGGAAGTGCTACCTTATTAATGCTTCCAACCTATTTTTATTTGTTTGATTCTTCAGATTTACGTAGAGATGTAACCATTGCTCCGTATGATGTAATGACAGATTATTCAAAAATCTGTACAAAAATAACTGGACTTAGGGATGGCAAATTTAGATGCGATTGGGTAACCAATCCATTGGCAAACACGTCTGCCAATTGGGGTTTGAACTGGCCAATCATACGCTATTCAGATGTATTGTTGATGTTTGCTGAAGCAGATAACGAATTAAATCAAGGGCCCTCTGCGGCTGCTGTTTCTGCTTATGAACAAGTAAGAACAAGGGGTTATGGTGGGAACCATAGTCTGATTGGAACTACCCCAACAGATTATGCTGGATTCTTTAAAGCTATCGTAAGAGAACGTTCTTTGGAATTTGGCGGAGAAGGTATTCGTAAATACGATCTTAAAAGATGGGGATTATTGGGAACTGTAATTAGCAATACCAAAACTATTTTAGGACAACTCGCAACAAATAAAGTTATGTCTGCCTCTGCATATATGGCACCCCCACCTTCCTATACTATTTCAGGGCCGCTGCCTACCTCTATGTATTTTTATTATCCAGACTCTACGGGTAATCCAAGTGGACAATCTAAGGCAGTTGACAATTCGAGTATTTGGGCCAATAATTTGTACGCAAAGCAGCCCTCAGCTTACCCTGCGGGTACTTACAATGCCTCCATTGCAACGCCAATAAACTGCAAAGTGTCTTGGATTGGGTCTGGAGTATATGGAACAGCAACGTCTACTTTTACTCTTTTTGGTAGTGGTTTCAAGCCCAATCATAGTGAATTATATCCGCTTCCTCAGGCAGTCTTAGATGCTAGTAATGGAACATTGAAGCAAGATTATGGGTATTAATAGACAATGATGCTGAATACAGTTAATCGAATAAACTGTTTGTATAATAATAATTACAATAAAATAAATATGAATAGAATTGTTTGCCTCATTGCTGCTTTTTTGACCGTATCAGTAAGCTTGTCAGCACAAAATGAAACGTATAGCTGGAATCATTTGCCATCTGCGGCATTGCCTCACTTTAAAAAAGATACTTTTGATATTATAAAGTATGGAGCTATCTCTGATGGCATTACCTTAAATACAAAAAGTATTAATGATGCCATTATTGATTGTAGTAATAAGGGCGGAGGTGTTGTGTTAATTCCTCAAGGGTTGTGGTTAACTGGCCCGATTGAACTAAAAAGCAACGTGAACCTCCACATAAGTAATGCAGCCTTATTACAATTTTCGGACGATAAAAGCCAATACCCCTTGGTAATGGGTGATTTTGAAGGACACCCTTCTCCTCGAAATCAATCTCCAATTTCTGGTACTAATCTAACAAATATTGCAATAACAGGTAGTGGTATCATTGATGGTCATGGAGAAGTTTGGCGTGCCATAGCAAAAGAAAGATTAATAGAATCAGACTGGAAAAAATTAGTAGCAAGCGGTGGTATTGTAAGCGAAAACGGAAAAGAATGGTTGCCATCTGAAAGCTACTTGTTGGGAATGAAGACAAAGGATGCCATAAAAGTGCAATCTGGAAAAACATTGTCTGACTATCAACCAATGAAAGACTTCTTTCGCCCTAACATGGTGGTATTTAATAACTGTAATAAGGTATTATTACAAGGTACGACCTTCAGAAACTCTCCCGCATGGTGTTTACACATGTTACTATGCCAGGACTTAACCGTTCAAGAAGTTCATGTTTTAAATAATTGGAATGCCATGAATGGCGATGCCTTAGATGTAGAATCTTGCAACCGTGTATTGGTAGAAGGAAGCACATTTGATGCAGGTGATGATGGAATTTGCGTAAAGTCTGGTAGAGACGAAGAGGGTAGAAGGAGAGGAGTACCTACAGAGAATATGGTAGTACGTGATTGTATTGTTTACCGTGCACATGGTGGTTTTGTAATTGGCAGTGAAATGTCTGGCGGAGCAAGAAACATATTTGTTTCTAATTGCACCTTTATAGGCACCGATATTGGTCTTCGTTTCAAAACAACACGTGGCAGAGGTGGTATCGTAGAAAAGATTTATATAAAGGATATCAGTATGAAAGAGATTATCCACGAAGCAATTCTTTTTGATATGTACTATCAAGTAAAGGCCGATAAAAAGGAATTGAAGCCTGTAACAGAAGCAACCCCACAATTCAGAAATTTTTATGTTAGTAATGTTGTTTGTGATGGCGCAGAAAAAGCAATCATGGTTAGAGGCTTACCAGAAATGAGTATCAAAGGAATTCATTTAGATGATATGACGCTTAGAACACAAAAAGGGATAGAGTTAATTGAAGCAGAAGACATTTCATTGAAAAACATAAACGTGGTAAGTACCGAAACCAATCCTGTTGTGTATATAGATAATGGAAGCAAAATCACCTTAGATAATATTAAATATAATAACAATGCCGACCTGTTATTTAGTATAAATGGAGAAAAGTCTTCTGTGATAACTGTCTCTAAAACTGATGTCTCTAAAGCTATGCGTAAGTCAATATTTGTTAATGGGGCTACTGAGAGTTCACTGATTTTTACTGTTAAATAATTTCTTCCTTGATGGATTTCCCCCCCCCAGTAACCTATTCACTAATTCAACTCAAATGAAAATGGAAAAGAATCTGTCAATAACTCTATTATATCTGTTGCTGATAGCAGTAAGTTGTGTTTCAGTTGGCGCTCAATCAAATTATGTGCCTCCTAAGCTTCCTTTAATCCCCGAAAAAATTTTTAGTGTTAATGATTATGGCGCAAAGGGAGATGATAAAACTGATAACACAAAAGCTATTCAAGCCACAATTAATGCTGCGGTAAAGGAAGGCGGTGGAGAAGTGGTTTTGCCACCAGGTGTTTATTTATGCGGGCCCATTCAGTTTGGCAATAATCTGAATTTGCACATTGATTCAGGGGCTATCCTCAAAATGTTACCTATAGACAAGTATCCTGGCGGAACCGTCGAAGGCAATAGTTTTATTGTTGCCGAGAATCTTCACGACATTGCTATTACGGGTAAAGGAACTATAGATGGTCAAGGAAGTCCATGGTGGATTTATGCAAAAACAGAAGGAATGAAACGTCCACGAATGATTGCTTTTAAAGATTGCGAAAGGATATTGATTGAGCAAGTGAAACTGATGAACTCCCCTATGTTTCATATCGCCATTGGGGGAAGTAAAACTAATAATGTGACCGTAAGTGGCGTGATAGAAAGAGCCCCATCTTCCAAAGACCCCATAAATCCAAGCCACAATACCGATGCTTGCGATATTTCTGGAAGCAAAATATTGGTTAAGGATTGCGATGTTAGTGTGGGCGATGATGATTACACTTGCGGTGGGGGCACATCGGATGTGCTCATTACAAATTGCAAATATGGCAATGGTCACGGTGTATCGATAGGTAGCTATACCAATAGGGGCGTAAAGAATATTACTGTTGAAAATTGCACGTTTACCAATACAGAAGCTGGAATACGTATAAAAACAGACA
This sequence comes from uncultured Chitinophagaceae bacterium, assembly GCA_903883945.1. Classification (GTDB taxonomy): domain Bacteria; phylum Bacteroidota; class Bacteroidia; order Chitinophagales; family Chitinophagaceae; genus Parasediminibacterium. Next base: position 5,886 of record CAISCV010000044.1, read on the forward strand.
GGGACAGGGGAGGAGTTGTAGAAAATATCACCTACAAAAATCTTCGTATGACCAATGTTGGTATCCCTATTCTCATTTATGAATCATATAAATCCAAGGACAAGGTGTATAAGAATCTTCAAAAAATAACACCCGAGGATGCTGCTACATATCAGGTGGCCCCTATAACAGATAAAACACCAGTGTATAAAAATATTTCTTTCCATAATATTACTGCCACAGTAGAAAAAGGAAATCGTGCTGGATTGATTTGGGGATTGCCTGAATCACTTATATCAAATGTCACGTTCGATAATGTGAACATTACTGCCGACAATCCTTTTGGGATATACTTTGCTGATAATGTTCAATTGAATAATTGTAACATAAGAACTCAATTAGGGAAAAATAAATTGGCAATTACCAATTCGACGGTAACTATTGATGGACAGAAAATGAAGTAATTATTAATTTGAAGTCAATGTTAGCTATAGACAACAAACCTAGGTAGGAATTTAGATTTGGGAAGGACTATTATTCCTATCAATAAAGAAAACTATAACGAGGCATTAATCATTCTCTTTTGGAAATATAGTATTTACTTAATTAGTAACGATAAAGAAAAGTTACATCTTTTCCAACAGCGGTTTTCTTCAATTTTACCATCTAAAGTATTTAGGATTCTTACATTACTGCTACTACTGATACAACGCTACAACAAACCCATGTATCGGCACTTTTGTATCTCAAGCTTATTGCAGATTTGACCTTGAAAAAGGGGGCAGGATTTAGAGGTTTTATGCAAAAGTGGGTTATAGCAATTACAATTGATAAAGACATATTACTGTTTAAGGTTGGATCCCATAGATAGATGATAGATGAAGGTTTCTAGGATAATGATAAAAACCGCTTACTACAATGAATATGGTAATATTATTGCAGTAATTGCTAATAATGAAAGAGTAGCTTAGTAAAAATAATTGATAGATTTTTAGACAACGAAATATACTAATAATGAATTTATCCTTGGGATTGGAAAAACGGGGTGTTAAGTAGTTACATAAAGAGTTTTATTTTGAAGTATTTTCACTAATTATAATTTTTCAATGAATAAGAAAAAAATAATTGTTCTCCTTTTGTTTGTATTTACAAGTTTAATATCGTACTCTCAAATTCCAAATTGGGAGAAAGTACAAAAATTATTGGTTGAAAGAATGGCTGATTCATTGACCTCAAATTTGCAACCATGGAAAGTTCCCGATAAAATATTTAAAGTTGAGAACTATGGAGCAATTGGGGATAGCGAGCATTTAAATACAATTGCTATACAAGCTGCAATTGATGCTTGTTCTCAAAAAGGAGGGGGTGTTGTACTGTTTTCAAAAGGAGAATTCGTAACAGGTACTATAGAATTGAAGTCGGGAGTAATGCTGGAAGTTAAATATGGAGCAAAAATATTGGGGAGTACCAACCTTGCTGATTATCCGGAGAAGATTGAAGCCTTCAAGAGTGTGATGAGTGAAAATCATAAATACAGGCAATCGCTTATTTACGCAGAGAAGTGTATGAACGTGGGCATCAGGGGCAAGGGGGAGATTTATTTTAGAGGAGAGGAAATAAACTTTCCGGGCAAAGAAACAACAGGAGAAATTGTGGGGAGACCCTTTGGCATCAGGATGATTGAATGCAAAAATGTGGTAGTTCAAAATATCTTTTTGCATAATGCAGCCGCTTGGATGCAAAGCTATTTGTACTGTGAGAATTTGATTTTTGATGGTATTAAAGTTATCAATCAAGCTAATTTTAATAATGATGGATTAGATCCAGATGGCTGCACAAATGTGATTGTACGGAATTGTTACATTAATGCAGAAGATGATGCCTTGTGTTTGAAAGGGGCAAGTGGTAAACCAACGAAGAATATCTTGCTAGAAAATTCCACCTTTCTATCCTCTTGCAATGCACTAAAGACAGGGACCGACACCCAAGGTGATTTCTATAATATAGTGGCTAGAAACCTGAAACTTGGCGGTATTCCTGATACACAGATTACTCCTAAAGGACATGATGCGAGTACAGGAATCACTTTGGCAACAGTGGATGGCGGCAATGTACATGATGTACTCATTTCAAATGTGACTATCGAAAAAGCCCGATGTCCTGTTTTTATGAGAATTGGTAATAGATTAAGAGCTATGCCAAATTCAATTCCAAAAGAGATTGGCTATTTGAAAAATATTATCATAGAAAATGTTTCAGGGTCGGATAACTACAAACAAGGTTCGTTGCTTTCGGGCATTAAAAATCATCCAATAGAGGATGTAATCATCAGGAATTACCATATCAAGATGGTGGGTGGAGGCGACTCTACCCTGATTAGTCAGGAAGTGCCTGAAAAAGAAGGGGGGTATCCTGATGCACAAGGGTTTCTAAAACAAGGTCTGCCCTCTTTTGGCTTTTATGTTCGGTATGCCCATCAGGTTTCTATTATTGATGCAGGAATAATTCCAGAAAAACCAGATGCAAGACCCATTATTGTAGTTGGAAAGGAAACGAGTAATGTATTTTTTAATGGTACAAAGTATTAAAAAAGTGATGAGAATGAATTTATTGAAAATAACAATAGCACTTTTTGTAAACGTATTATTACTATCGGTAAATGGCAATTCGCAGACTTTTACTGCCTGGAATAAAGACAGTATTCACTCAGACAATGTTAGTGTGCCTTTGAAAAAGTTAAATGAAAAGCCAGACAATACCAAATGGTTTAGAGAAGCGGGATTTGGCATGTTTATTCATTTTGGATTATATTCTAGTCCTGCTGGTGTTTGGAAAAATAAACCCATTGGAGATGAAAGATATATAAACCCAATGGCAGAACACATTATGATGTTGCAAAAGATACCCTTAAAAGAATATGCTACTTTGGCAAATAGTTTTAATCCAACAGATTTTGATGCAGATAAGATTGTACAAATGGCGAAGTCGGCAGGTGTTAAATATATTGCCTTCACAACCAAAGACCATGATGGCTTTGCCATGTATGACAGTAAAGTTTCTACTTACAACATTGTGCAAGCAACCCCTTATAAAAAAGACCCACTAAAAGCATTGTCAATTGCCTGTAAAAAAGAAGGCATAAAACTTTGTTTATATTTTTCTTTGGGTAGAGATTGGGAAAATAAAAATGCAGTGTCTAGAGAACCAAGAAGAAACACCTGGGACTTTCCGGATACAACAGGACTTTCCTATGAAACATATTTGAACGAAAAAGTGAAACCACAATTGAAAGAATTATTAACCAACTATGGCGATATTGCTATGATATGGTTCGACACGCCTGAATTAATCACCTTAAAGCAAAGTATTTCGCTAGAGATATTAGTAAAACAAATGCAGCCCGATTGCATCATCAATACCAGGGCAGGAAATGATGTGGGTAATGTTATTGAAATGGAAGACAATATAATACCAGAAAAAGGAGATGTAAAGCCTTGGGAATGTCCGGCTACGATGGCGGAGAGTTGGGGGTATAGTAAGCTAGATACAAAAGAATATTGGAAGTCTTCAAACGAGTTAATAGAAAAGTTGGTTGAAATACGCTCCAAGGGGGGAAATTATTTATTAAATATAGGGCCTGATGCAAAAGGTGTGGTGCCAGCATTGGCTCAAGAAAGAATGAGCGATATCTCAAAATGGATGGCTGTAAATTCAGAAGCAATCTATAACACAACACCTGTTTCAAATAAAATTTATAATGCTTATTTAACACAAAACAAGACGAACATTTTTATCTTTATAAAGAAATCAACCGAAAAGTACTTGTTAATGCGTATGGACCCTAAATCTGTTGGCAAGATTACTTTACTAACACCAGATAGAGAGGTGCCTGTTTCATATAATCAAAGTTTCGGAAATGGTATTGTGATAAACATTCCTTTTAATTTACCTTTTCCATCCTTATCAGTTTTGAAAATAAAGAAAACGGGTATTTCAAAAACAAAGCTAAAAATAACGGACTAATCAATTTACTTACAAAATTGTGTATACTATTTCACCATTTTGATTAATTAAATAAGTCGTGTTATTAAGCTATTTTAAATCTGCTTGTAAATAAATGAGTTTTGTATAAAATAACTTCATTCATCATAATCATTGCATTTGTTACTACTTGTATTGCACAGTCTACCAAACCGACCAAGGATACGAGCTTTACATTGGGTGCAACCTTCATTAAAGAACAGAACAAGCGTCCCTTTATTACCATTGCTACCCCGACCCCAAAAAGGGATGTGTTGATAGATAAAGACCTTGTTTTTAAAAAGATGGGCGAAAGATTGTTGTCGTTAGATTTATATTACCCAAAATATGGGCATAGACACAAGCCTTCGGTCCTATTAATTTTTGGCGGTGGATGGCGCTCAGGCGATAAATCACAGAATGAAGCAATGGCAATCGAACTCGCAAACAAAGGATATGTGGCTATCAGTGCCGAGTACCGATTATCACCTGAAGCACCCTATCCCGCTGCGGTCTATGATTTAAAGGCCGCCATTTGTTGGATGAAGATTAATGCCAAGACCTATGGCATTGATACCAGCAAAATAGCTGTCTTGGGTGTTTCGGCAGGAGGGCAGTTAGCCGCCTTATTAGGAACAACAAATAATAATACTCATTTTGAAGACACATTAGGGGAGAAGTCTGTTTCTACTAACATTCAGGCGGCAATTGATATTGATGGAATCCTGGCTTTTCATCATCCTGAATCAAATGAAAGTGCGGTGGCAGCACAATGGCTCGGTGGCACTTTTGAACAAGTGCCCTTGGTATGGAAAGAAGCATCTGCATTAGAGCATATCAACAATAATACAGTCCCATTTTTATTTATAAATAGTTCGAATACACGTTTTCATGCAGGTAGGGACGATGGTATCAAAAAACTAGATTCATTGCATATTTATTCCGAAGTACATACTTTCCCAGATTCACCTCACCCTTTCTGGTTTTTCAACCCTTGGTTCAATCCTATGATGAATGATATAGAAACCTTTCTGAAAAAGGAATTTAAGTAAATGTATATTATTGAGGTATAACGAATAGACTGCTGTTAGCGTCTATTTCTTTTTTTGAGTGGCAGCAGCATATTTCAAGATGTTATCAATAGCACCATTGCTGGGAGATTGCTTCTTTAGCTTGCTCAACTGCTTAATAGTGCGTTGTAGTGTTTTTACTTCCTTCCGCAAAAGAGAGTCATCTAGCATCGCTTTTTCAATGGCGAGCTTCAATATTGGAGAACAATCCCCATACAGGTACTGAATAAGTTGCTCCTGCGAAAATTTATGCATAGTATAACTAAAGTAAAAAATGAAACAATATTTGTTTCATGGGGAGGGATACTACATAAACGGAGGAGCAAGAATAATATTGTGAAAGTGTTTATTTTTTTACCTCATTCGAGTCTTCAATAAGATAAATATCTTCTCCATCTTTCTTCATCAGGTACTTCTCACGGGCAAATTTCTCTAAGCTGATGGAGCTATTCTGTAGGTCTGTTAGTTCAAGTTGCGCTGAAGCTATTTCTTTTTCATAGTAATGCTTTTTAGCTAGGAGTAGGTTTAATTTCCCCTTTTGTTCAATGGTATTAAAGATATCCCTTTGGTCGAAAAAACTCATCCATACCAGGAAGCAAAGTATGGTAAGAATATATTTATTGGCTAGAAACTTTAATACTTTATTCATTGCTGTTTACTTAAATAAAAAAGGTTGGTGGTAAAATTATCGAATAGACAATACACCACCAACCTAAAACTATTAACAGATGTTATTTACCAAACTTAATCTTTCCAGCAGGGAAGATACCAGTAGCACCTAACTCTTCTTCGATACGGATTAATTGGTTGTATTTAGCTATACGATCTGTACGGCTAGCAGAACCAGTTTTTATTTGACCACAGTTCAATGCAACTGCCAAATCAGCAATCGTTACATCTTCTGTTTCACCACTTCTGTGACTCATAATGGTGTTGTATCCATTGTGTTGAGCCAAGGTAACGGCATTGATAGTTTCGGTAACTGTACCAATCTGGTTTACCTTTACCAACAAACCATTGGCAATACCCTTATCTATACCTTCTTGCAAACGCAATACGTTAGTCACAAATAAATCATCACCAACCAATTGACATTTCTTTCCAATAGTATCAGTCAGGTTCTTCCAACCAGTCCAATCATCTTCAGCCATACCATCTTCTATAGAAATAATCGGATATTGGCTAACCCAGCTTTCCCAGAATTTAACCAGTTCATCGCTGCTCATTTCTTTTCCAGAACTCTTATGAAATACATATTTGTTCTTCTTGCCATCCCACAATTCGCTGTTTGCAGCATCCATTGCAATAGCAACTTCAGAACCTGTTTTGTATCCAGCAGCCGTAATCGCTTCTAATACCGTTTCGATAGCTTCTTCATTGCTTTGGATGTTTGGTGCAAAACCACCTTCATCACCCACGTTGGTACTGAATCCTTTTTTCTTCAATACACTCTTCAAGGTGTGAAATATTTCAACACCCCAACGCAAACCTTCGCTAAAGCTGCTTGCGCCGATAGGCATAATCATAAACTCCTGGAAATCGATCTTGTTATCAGCATGTGCACCACCATTCAAGATATTCATCATGGGGATAGGTAAAGTTCTTGCATTTGTACCACCAATATAACGGTATAAAGGAACACCAGCTTCTTCGGCAGCAGCTTTGGCAACAGCCATACTTACAGCCAAAATAGCATTTGCACCTAGTTTACCTTTGTTGGCAGTACCATCTAGGTCAAGCATTGTTTGGTCTATAGCAGCTTGTTGGGTAACATCAAACCCTGTGATTGCTTCAGAAATAATTTCATTCACGTTGTTTACCGCTTGCAAAACGCCTTTACCAACATATACTTTTTTGTCGTTATCACGTAGTTCAACTGCTTCATGGATACCGGTACTTGCACCGCTTGGTACTGCTGCACGACCCAATGCCCCATCATCGGTGGTAACATCAACCTCTACGGTAGGATTGCCACGACTATCTAATATCTGACGGGCATGTACTTCAATAATGTAACTCATAATACTTGTGTTTTTTTGTTATTAATATAATTTATGTGTCTCTTTGTTTTAAGTGATGGCAAAAGTAAGGGCTATTTCGTTTGTGTAACCTGTCTAAAAACAGTTTCCAAGTTGATATTGCTCTCATTTGTTAACGAAATGATAGTCAAATTTTGCCGCATTACTATTTCCATTAATTTCTTTCTGATTAAGTCGGGGTTGTCTGTTGTAAAAATCCACTTGTTCGAAGCGGCTTTTATTGGCGTAGGCAATCCTGTAAAGACGGTTTCATCCACATGTTCCTGCAACTCTATCACCACATTATTGGTAAGTTTATTTCCGGTTAAGTTGTTCAGTTTATCATCTGCTACAATCTGTCCCTTGTTAATGATGATAATCCTGTCACAGATAGCTTCTACCTCTTGTAAAATATGCGAAGAAAACAAAACGGTCTTATCTTTTCCCTGTTCCTTTATTACATTTCTTATTTCTATTATCTGATTTGGGTCTAAGCCACTCGTAGGTTCATCCAGAATCAATACTTCCGGGTTGTGTATCAAAGCTGCTGCCAGGCCTACCCTTTGTTTGTATCCTTTAGATAGTTGCCCTGTTTTCTTTCTGCTTTCCAGGGTTAAACCGGTAAGCGAGATTACCTTTTCTACCGCACCCTTCACATCGGCAACGCCATGTACGCCTGCCACAAAAGCAAGATATTCTCTTACATACATATCATAATACAAGGGGTTTGCTTCGGGCAGGTAACCAATTTTCTTTTTCGTAGCGATAGGGTTGGTTGCTACTTGTATGCCTGCTACTTCAACGGTGCCTTCATCGGGTGACAGATAGCCGGTAATTATTTTCATGGTCGTGCTTTTGCCAGCACCATTCGGACCCAGAAAACCAACGATTTCTCCTTTATTTATATGGATAGATATATTGTTTACTGCTTTTTGTTCGCCATAAACCTTGGTTAACCCTTTAATTGTTATCGACATAATATATAAATAGCGGAAGGCTACAAATATAAAAGAAAGAAGGTGGTTAAAAACAAATTCTAAGACGTCCATGTAGGGTATTTAACGTAATGCTACGTTATTGCTAATTGTTTGAAGGGATAATAATCCAATGTCGTTTAGTTAAGGATTTTGTCATAGTGGTTTGTAATTCATGTGAAAAGGTCTTTTTTGTCTGTTGCTTCTTTTCTCTATTCTGTTGGGTCTTATTATTTCCCTTGTCTTTTCGACTATGAGGTCAAAAGC
>CAISCV010000045.1 GCA_903883945.1 uncultured Chitinophagaceae bacterium
GCTTTTGACCTCATAGTCGAAAAGACAAGGGAAATAATAAGACCCAACAGAATAGAGAAAAGAAGCAACAGACAAAAAAGACCTTTTCACATGAATTACAAACCACTATGACAAAATCCTTAACTAAACGACATTGGATTAATATCCGTCTCTACAAGTTCACGGCTTTCCCTTTTTTTTCTGGTAAGCCAGATGAGACATTCGAAATGACGGCTGAAAGGTGGGAAGTGTTCTATATATTCTCTGTATCTAAGTGTTGATTCCTTTTAATTGATGATTCTCGGCGGCAATAACTTGCATTGCTTTAACCGATAGACCTTGAAGTAGCGTACCATCTTGCCGCCTCGTACCTGATTGATAAAGACGGGGGATTGGATGCTGGTGTAATAAGTGCCATAAATAGCTTTGACATCGACAGGTAGGTTGGAGGGGACGATGCAGTAGGCATCATCGCCTATCTTTATTTGCGGCATTTGTTTATTGAGCCAAGCAAACTTGTGGATGTCGGTGAGCTTGCCAATACCTATTACTGGTTGTCCGGTTTGTGTAGCTACATAAAACAATAAATGCCCTGCCGGAAACCAATTGTTGACCAGAATGGGGGCATCCTTTTTCATTAATCCACTGGCAACGTCGGTTTCTTCGAGGCTTTTGAATGCCTTGCCAAAGTCCTGCCAGCCACTGATATCTAGGGTGAGACTATTAGCACCGTAGTTTTCCATTTTGTCGCTTCCACCAACGTGAGAAGGGGCAAAGTTTGCTAATAGAACCCCTGCCGCTAATACAAACAATACGATTCCGCCACCAAACTTAATCAATAAAGGGTATAGTTTATTGGTCTTTTCGCTGAGGTAGATGGCGGCAATAAAGTAAAGCGGTAGAAACCCAGGGCCACTCCAATGTGGTAAGGAAGGGTTGAGAAGGGCGATGAGCCAAAAGAAAAGAATCATGGGCACCGACATACAAATAATCCAGGTATTGATGTCGGACTTGAGCTTCCTCTTATTACGAATAACATAGATAGCAGCTGTGATGATACCGATATATATCACTGGATTCTGATAGGCGAATTCGCCGAGTATCTCTTGTAGTAGCCCGTCCCACAACAAAGAAGTGTGTGAAACCCGTTCGGAATGAAAGCGATAGGTGATGAAATTGTTCTGAATATTCCAATAAACGATTGGTGCGAAACAAAGTAAGGTAACGATGATTCCTAGATATATCCGCCAATTGAGTAGCCACTTGGTACGTTTTAGGAGGATGAACAATCCTAAGCCCGCCCATAGATATAATCCGTGCACCTTGCATAAACAAGCTAAACCTATCAGCAAACCAAGGGCTAACCAATAACTTAGTTTCTTGTCTTTTTGGAGTATGAGTATCTGGCTCATCAGGTATAAAGCTGCTGTCCAGAAAGGCATCTGCGGACTATCGGGTAGTATGAAAAGTCCTGCTATAAAACCTGCATAAACAGAGGCATTGTAGATGAGTGCGGCATACCAACCGACTTTTTCGTTTGCAATGGTTTTGCCTGTGAGAAAGATGAAATAACTGCTGGTGACACAACAAATGATAGCTCCCAACCGAAGCGAAATGTCTGATGCCCAATGTAAATTGAGCGAGGTAAGACGGATGAGCAGGCCAACAATCGGCGGATGATCGAAGTGATTGTAATCGGGTTGAAGGGCGTAAGTCCAATAATATACTTCATCATTACCTAATTCTACCCAGCCGGCAACGGCTATTTTTATTATCGAAATAATAAGGAGTAGCCAACAAAGATGTTTTCGATAATTTGTTTCCATTGGGGTACAAACACTATTTCAGGGTGACGGATAAAGCCTGTATCAAATCGTCTCCACGGAGGTCTTTAGCGATTATTTTCCCATCGGGGTCGAGCAATAGATTAGATGGAATAGACTGAATGCCATATTGATTGGCCACACTGCTTGCCCATCCTTTCAGGTCGCTCACTTGCGTCCAGGTTAACTTGTCGCTAGCGACCGCTTGTTGCCAAGCCTCCTTACTTTCGTCCAGGCTAAAGCTCAAAATAGCAAAGTTCTTATCCTTAAACTGCGCATAAGCCTTCACTACATTCGGGTTCTCCTGACGGCAAGGGCTACACCAGCTAGCCCAGAAATCGAGCAATACATATTTACCTTTAAAAGAAGAAAGGGAAATGTCTTTTCCGTTCAAATCTGAAGCAGTAAACTCTGGCGCTTTAGAACCAATGGCAGTCGATTTCAATCGATCAATAATGTCCTTTAGCTTTTTGGCGTAATAAGATTCTTGCACACTAGCATCTAGGTTGTTGAAGGCGGTCTGTGCATTTTCTAGTTTAGTATCATAACTATTCAACTGATAGGCCAAGTAAGCCGAGGCATAGTTTTTTGGATTGTCTTTAAGGAGTTTTATGATGGCGCTGTTCTCCTCTTTCTCCAGCTTTATTCCGGATTGTTGTAGTGCTTCTGCAGCAGCAATATTGTTGGCCATGTACAGCTTCTTGAGGCTATCGCTCAGTACTTTCATCCTCAAACCATAGGGTTTGGTGATAGCAATTACCTGTTGAAGTTCCTTGTTGCAGTCGCCCCCAGTGATGGAAGCACTCATCAGCTCCTCTTTCTTAGCAGCTACGAAAATGTTTCCCTCCTCCAGAAATAGCGTAATTGCCTGCTGTTGTTGGGTTTGTGCCACCGATGCAGGAAAATAGATGCTTGCGGCAATGGGTTCATCGACAGTTCCTTTGAAACTAAAGCTACCATCCTGGGTAATGTAGGCCATATCGGGCTTGGATTCCATTGTTTGCTGTTTGCAGATAATCATCTCGCCATTTGTCGCATTTTCTATTTTACCAGTGATGGTGTAGGCGCCACTGGATGCATTTTTATGTTTGCAAGAGGTGGTAAAGAATAGTATCGTTAGTAATGCAAGACTGAATTGTCTCATAAAAAATATTTCGGCGAATATAAATTAGTTGAGGGGAAGAAGTTGTGAGGGATACGTTATAAGTAAGATAAAGCCGACTTAAACATTTGAAAGATTTTCTTTTGTTATGTAGATGCCAAGAACTAAATAATAAGGATAAAGGAAACGCCCTTGAAAAAAAATCTTCAAGGGCGTTTTATTATTGAAAATGCTTAACATATATATTTCACAACTCCTGTTTTGAACTTATCCTTCTATTCCCATTCTATTTAATATTTCCATACTTACACCTGTGGTAGAGTAACCACCATCGTGAAAGAGGTTTTGCATGGTAACCATACGGGTTAAATCGGAGAATAAAGTGATACAATAGTTGGCACAATCTTCGGCACTGGCATTGCCCAAAGGAGCAATAACATCGGCATAATCGAAGAAATCACCAAAGCCTTTAATACCGTTTCCTGCAGTCGTTTTTGTTGGTGACTGAGACACCGTATTGATACGAACCTTCTTTTGTGTTCCGTAATGGTAACCAAAACTGCGGGCAATAGACTCCAAAGTAGCTTTGATGTCGGCCATATCTGTATAAAAAGGATAGGTCCGTTGGGCAGCCATATAGGTAAGGGCAACCACACTTCCCCACTCGTTGATAGCATCTAATTTGTGTGCAACAGCCAACATTTTATGGAAAGAAAGGGCAGAAACATCCATCCCTTTTTGATAAAACTCGTAATTAAGTTCGGTGTAAGGAATCTTTTTACGGATATTCAAGCTCATGCCGATGGAGTGCAATACGAAATCGACTTTACCACCTAAAATCTCCTGAGACTCTGTGAACAAAGTAGTGAGGTCTTCGACACTTGTAGCGTCAGCTGGAACAATTTGAGATCCTGTTTGCTCGGCCAATTTGTTTATCTCACCCATACGCATGGCAATTGGGGCATTGGTCAACACAAACGTTGCGCCTTCTTCGTGGGCCTTCTCAGCAACCTTCCAGGCAATGGAATTTTCGTCTAAAGCACCACTGATTATTCCACGTTTTCCTTTTAATAAATTATAAGCCATATCTACTATTTAATTAATTACGACGGGTCAAACATAATACTTAATAGTGAAAAGTAATAAGTAATAAGTAATAAGTGATGGGTTTTACTTATTACCTACTACTTATCACCTATTACCTTCTACCATTTCTTTTGCGTTTTCAATGGCAGCTGCGGTAGGTTTTTCGCCACCAAGCATCTGCGCAATTGCGTTTATCTGTTCCTCTTTTGTAAGTAAGCGAATATTTGTTTTTACCGCATCGCCCTTGTTTTCTTTATAAACGAAATAATGTGCATCTGCTTTACCCGCAATCTGTGGCTGGTGTGTGATACAAATGATTTGTCTGTTGGCTGCCAAGCCCTTCATGATAGCGCCCACTTGTTTGGCAGCTTCACCACTGATGCCGGTGTCTATTTCATCGAAGATCATGGTGGGCAAGTCGATGCTTTTTGCAACCAACGACTTGATGCACAACATCAATCTACTTAATTCGCCCCCACTAGCCACTTTACGAATGGGTTCGAAGCGGTTGCTTTTGTTGGCATCGAAAAGAAACTCAATCTCATTACAACCATATTGGTTGAGGGGTATTTCTTTAATGGAAACCATCATCCGTGCATTGGGCATTCCTATCTGATGCAACAATACATTCACCTCTTTTTCTAAAGGCTTTGCCTGATTATTTCTTTTCACTGAAAGAGATGATGCAGTTGCGATGGCTTGTTTTAATAAAGCTGCAACGGTCTTTTCTTTGGCGGCGATGGCATCATCAATATTCAAAACAGCTTGCAACTTTTCTTCTAAATCATTTTGGATAAGCAACAACTCAGCAGTTGTTAGCACATTGTGTTTCTTTAACAGCTTATAACCTGCGGCTAACTTTTCGTTGATGCGATCTACCCTAGCGCCATCGTATGTAATGGAATCACTGATGCGCTCTGCTTCTTCGGCTATGTCCGCAATTTCTATCTGGGAAGATTTTATACGTTCTATTAATCCTGGTAAATCTTTATGGTAAGATGCATACCCTTGCAACTGGTTAGAGAGCTGTTTTAATAGGGCAGTAACAGGAGTTTCGTTGTCTTTCAGTTCAAAATAAGTCCTATCCAAAGCTGTCTTGATGCCCTCACTGTTACTTAACAACTGCAATTCGGTATCTAAATCTTCCAGTTCATTTTCTTTTAGACCAACTTCTTTCAATTCATCATAAAGAAACTGAAAATAATCTAGCTCTTTAGCAAAAGCAGCTTTCTGTTGTTGGAGTGATTGCAAGTCTTTGCTAGCATCCACCCATTGTTGGTATTCCGATTGATAGGTTTGTAGCAAAGATTGGTTGCCAGCAAGTGCATCTACGACTTCTCTTTGAAAATCGGTATCGCCAATTTCAAGGGTATCAAATTGCTGGTGAAGATCTACAAGGCAACTAGCCAACTCTTTCAGTTGTAATAAAGTGGCAGGGGTGTCGTTTATAAAAGCACGGGACTTTCCATTGGTGGCTATTTCACGGCGGATGACTAGTTCTTCCTCAATATCCAAATCGTTAGTAGTCAAAAAGTTTTTAACTGCTTCTTTACTATCCACCAGAAAAGTGCCTTCAATAAAGCATTTCTTATCATTTTTCAACAGCACATTACTATCGGAACGCTCACCAAGGATAAGGCTCAAGGCGCCGATAAGAATACTTTTTCCTGCACCTGTTTCTCCTGTGATGATATTTAGTTGATTAGAAAACTGAATGTCTATTTCATCTATGATGGCGTAATTCTGAATGTGAAGTTTCTTAAGCACTTAAATAACTGTTTTGTAAGCGGAATTGAATAAACAATTATCAAAAATAAGCCGCAGGCATTAAATGAGAAGGAATAAATAATGGATAAAAAAGAAATAGGGTTTACAGAACAAAAAAAGGGGTATAAAATAACGCTTTCAGGGAGCTTTTTCAAAAATAATTACAACAATATATTACAATAAAATATAAATAATAACCTCAAACTCAACGTGCATAAGCAGTACCAAATTATCCACTTCCATTATCCACAAGGTGTTGAAATCTGTCGTATTGTTTTATGAAATGCTAGGGATATTTTCGTTTCCTGCTTAACAATTTGGTAACAAGAGGAAGCAGCAAATTATCATTCAAAATTTATTTCGATCATGCCCACCAGCACATCAACGTCAACCAAAGGGTTAAAATTTACCCGCCGCTTTACCAAAGATGGTACAAACCCATTCGATTTGTTTGAATACGACTATCGTGACAGCGTTATCAAAAACCCATCTGGCGAAAAGGTTTTTGAAATGAATAACGTAGAAGTACCTAAACAATGGAGTCAGATTGCTACTGACATTCTTGCACAAAAATATTTCCGTAAAGCTGGTGTTCCTCAACCTGATGGATCGTTGGGCAGAGAAACTTCTGTGAAGCAAGTAGCGCATAGAATGGCAAACTGTTGGCGTGTGTGGGGTGAACGATATGGCTACTTTGCAAGCAAAAAGGACGGTCAGATTTTTTATGAAGAGTTGGTGTATAGTATTTTAAACCAAAGTTGTGTTCCGAATAGTCCACAATGGTTTAATACTGGTTTGCATGAAAGTTATGGTATTACAGGGAAGCCTCAGGGACATTATTTTGTTGATCCAAAAGATAGTCAACTTAAAAAATCTACCAATGCTTATGAGCGCCCTCAACCCCATGCTTGTTTTATTTTGAGTGTAAGTGATGATTTGGTGAATGATGGTGGTATCATGGATTTGTGGGTAAGGGAAGCAAGAATCTTTAAATATGGTAGTGGTGTAGGTACTAACTACTCTCAAATACGTGGCTCTGGCGAAAAACTAAGTGGTGGTGGAACTTCAAGTGGATTGATGAGCTTCTTGAAGATTGGTGACCGAGCAGCTGGTGCTATCAAAAGTGGTGGCACTACCCGTAGGGCTGCTAAGATGGTTTGTTTGGATCTGGATCATCCAGAAATAATGGAATTTATTAACTGGAAAGCCAATGAAGAAAAGAAAGTGGCCGCTTTAGTTGCTGGGGGATATGATAATAGTTACGAAGGGGAGGCTTATGGAACTGTTTCTGGTCAGAATTCTAACAACTCTATCCGTATTCCTAACTCCTTTTTTAAGGTATTGGAAGAAGGTGGTGATTGGGAGCTGAAAGCAAGAACAGATGGCAGGGTGATGAAGAAAGTGCCTGCAAGAGATGTATGGAATCAAATTTCTCAAGCGGCTTGGGCCTGTGCTGATCCAGGAACTCAATATGATACAACGATTAATGAATGGCATACTTGCCCACAAGGTGGAAGAATTAATGCGTCTAACCCTTGTAGCGAGTACATGTTCTTAGACAATACTGCTTGTAATCTGGCTTCCATTAACCTTAGAAAATTCTTTGACGAAAGCACCAATCAACTGGATATTGAAGGATTGGAGTACATCAGCCGCTTGTGGACTGTTGTATTGGAAGTCTCTGTATTGATGGCGCAGTTCCCTTCTAAAGAGGTAGCGCAATTATCTTACGACTATAGAACATTAGGTTTGGGCTTCGCTAACTTAGGCACTGTATTAATGATTAGCGGTATCCCTTATGACAGCGAAGAAGCAAGGGCTATTGCTGGTTCGGTTAGTGCAGTGATGACGGGTACTGCGTATAAAACTTCTGCTGAGATGGCTTCTTTCTTGGGTGCTTTCGATAAGTACGAAGAAAACAAAAAAGATATGCTTCGCGTAATGCGCAACCACCGTGCTGCTGCTTACGATGCGAGTGAAGCTTATGAAGGACTGGAAATTAAACCTCAAGGTATTAATTCTAAATATTGTCCTGCCCCCTTATTGAAAGCTGCTACAAAAGCTTGGGACGATGCAGTACAACTAGGCGAAAAATATGGCTACCGCAATGCACAGACTACAGTTATTGCCCCTACAGGTACTATCGGGTTGGTAATGGATTGTGACACCACCGGTGTTGAACCAGATTTTGCTTTGGTGAAGTTTAAAAAGCTAAGTGGTGGTGGTTATTTTAAAATCATCAATGGGGCTGTACCAAATGCTTTGAAGACTTTGGGTTATAGTCAAAAAGAAATTGATGCTATTGAGAAGTATGCTGTTGGGGCTGCTTCATTTGATGGGGCTCCTTTTATTAATAACGTTACTTTGGCAGCTAAAGGTTTCTTACCCGAAGAAATTGCCAAACTAAATGCTGCTGCAAAAGCTGCCTTCGAAATAGGTTTCATATTTAACCGTTACAGCTTAGGCGATGATTGCTTGAAGCGTCTTGGTTTTACCGAAGAACAATTTAGCGACTGGAGCTTTAATATGTTGGAAGGCTTAGGCTTTACCGATGAAGAAATTGATGCTGCCAACGATTACATCTGTGGTGCCATGACTGTTGAAGGTGCTCCTTATTTGAAAGATAAAGATTTAGCAGTATTTGATTGTGCAAACAAGTGTGGTAAAAAAGGAGAACGCTATATTCATGCCCATGGTCACATTCGTATGATGGGTGCTTGTCAGCCTTTCTTAAGTGGCGCTATTTCTAAAACAATTAATCTTCCTCATGAAGCAACTGTTGAAGAAATTGCTGACTGCTATAAAATGAGTTGGGAATTGGGCTTGAAGGCTAACGCTTTGTATCGTGACGGTTCTAAATTGTCTCAGCCCTTGAGCAATAAGTCTGATAAGAAAAAGAAAGAAGATAAGGGAGAAGATGCAAGTTCCCAGTTACAGGATACAGGTAATGAGGAACTTGAAACTAGTAACCAGCAAACTGCAACACAAATGGTTGACCTTGCTAGCTTATCGGTTGAAGATTTGTTAGAAGAAGTAACCAAACGAATGGCTGCCTCCTCCGATACTAAGTTAAAGAGGGCATTGTCTACAATTGTAGAGCGCAAGAAATTACCTGCTAAGCGTCGTGGCTATACACAGAAAGCGAAGATTAATGGTCAGGTATTATTCCTACGCACCGGTGAATATGCCGATGGTACGCTTGGAGAAATATTTATTGATCTTGCCAAAGAAGGTTCTACCCTTCGTAGTCTGATGAACTGTTTTGCCATTGCTGTTTCGGTTGGTTTGCAATATGGCGTACCGTTGGAAGAGTTTGTTGAGAAGTTTGTATTTACCAAGTTCGAACCTGCAGGAATGGTAGATCATCCAAATATCAAAACGACTACTTCTTTGGTAGATTTCGTTTTCCGTGCGTTGGCATTCGATTATCTGGGTCGTACCGATTTAGTTCATGTACTAAATAAGCCTGAAATAAGCAATGATGAAGATGCTAGCGAAACATCTTATATAGGTAAGCCCGAATTGAGCGATATGCGCATAGCACCTACTTTGCAACCTCAAAAACTGGCTACTGCAAGAATGGAAGCGCCACAAGGATTGGATGCAGTGAATGCTGCTGCAAAAAGTATGCAAAGCGATGCACCAAGTTGCAATACCTGTGGTCATATTACCATCAGAAGCGGCACTTGTTATAAGTGTTTAAACTGTGGTAATAGCATGGGTTGCAGTTAAACGCATCTTACCACAAAGGACACAAGGGTTTTCACAAAGGGCACAAGGATAAGTACTTTGTGTCCTTTGTGTTTTTTTACCTAGTGTTTCTTTGTGGTTAAATAAAAAGCTTATTATCGCAAGGGCATCTTACCAGAAAGAGCACAACGGTTTTCGCAAAAGACACAAGGATAAACACTTTGTGTCCTTTGTGTTTTATTTCATTGTGTTTCTTTGTGGTTAAATAAAAAGCTTATAATCCCAGGACATCTTACCAGAAAGAGCACTACGGTTTTAGCAAAGGACACAAGGATAAATACTTTGTGTCCTTTGTCATTAAAAAAAGAATAACTATTGTGTTGATGGAATCATAGACCTATTTAGCCAATAACAATTTTTAAGCCCCC
>CAISCV010000046.1 GCA_903883945.1 uncultured Chitinophagaceae bacterium
AAATCGGCTCAAACATTTTTAACACAAAAAACAACAATGAAAAAAGTATTATTAGCAAGCACCTTAAGCCTTTTGTTGATGGGTGCTTTTGCACAAGTAGACAAAACAACCGAGCGGCAAGCACAGTGTAACTTGACGAGTAAGCAACTAGCCATTAAAGGCTATGATCCTGTAAGTTATTTTACCGAGGGAAAAGCAAAAGAAGGTAAAGAAACTTTCGTTGCAACTTATCAAGGGATTAATTATCACTTTACCAGTGCGGCAAACAGGGATTTATTTAAAACCAATCCCTCAAAGTACGAACCTCAATATGGTGGATGGTGTGCCTATGCCATGGGGAATGATGGCAGTAAGGTAGAAGTAGACCCAGAAACCTTTAAAATAAACAATGGCAAACTTTATTTATTCTACAATAAGTACTTTACCAATACAAAAAAGAGTTGGGATAAAGACGAAGCTCGTTTAATGAAAAACGCAGATGCTAATTGGGGGAAGACATTTAAATAGTTAGTTATAAGTTGTAGTAATAAGATTTAAGTAAGCATCTTACATTGACTTATGTCCTACAACTTATTGCTTACAACTTATTACCTATTACTTACAACTCATAAATACAAATACAATGAAAACAACAAACATTTTACTTTGGATTAGCCGCCTAGTAGCCGCTATCATTATGTTACAAACCCTGTTTTTTAAGTTTACGGCTGCGCCCGAGTCGGTGTATATTTTCGATAAAGTAGGGCTAGGAGCACCAGGACGTATTGGTTCGGGCATAGCCGAGTTGATTGCTTCGTTACTAATCCTTTTCCCTAAAACATCCGTATATGGGGCAGTATTAGCAGTTGGGGTAATGGCAGGTGCAATAACATCCCACTTATTTATTCTAGGAATAGACGTAATGGGCGACCATGGACAATTGTTTATTTATGCGGTATTGGTTACTATTGCATCTTTGTATATTATCTGGGATGGAAGAAAGCAACTGCTCGCATTAATTAACATAAAATAAAACTTTCTACGTATGACAACCACCGTGATACAGGAATTAATCGATTTTTTGTGTATAGTCGAAGCCGAGCATTACACCCGTCCTTCAAACATTTTAAACAAGGCAACTATTGGACAGCACGTGCGCCATTCGATAGAAATGTATCAATGCCTTTTGGCAGGATACTCCGATGGTAATGTAGACTATGCCAAAAGAAAAAGAGATATTGTTATAGAAAGCGCGCCCGACTATGCCATAGAATGCTTGCAGAAAGTATTGGTTGCAGTATTGAGAAAAGATAAGCCACTAGAACTTATCAATAACAACGACTCTTTTGCCACGAGCTTTGCCCGTGAGTTGTTTTATTGCGATGAACACACCATTCATCACCTGGCCTTGATAAGAGTGGGTATCAACGAAATTGGTGGTTATCAGTTGCATGATTCCTTTGGCGTAGCACCTTCCACCATCAAACACAGGCAACAATGTGCACAGTAAGTTTTGTACCTGTACCCAATAAGGTGATAATTACTAGCAATCGGGATGAGAAAAGCGTTCGCCCTGCTGCGACCCCACCTCAACAGATACAAACTAAAAATGGTGCGGTATACTACCCTGTTGATACAAAAGCAGGCGGCACTTGGTTTATTGTTAATGACAAAGGAGATGCAGGGGTATTGCTGAATGGGGCATTTACAAAACATCTTCCCCAAGCACAATATGCCTGTAGCAGAGGTAGTATTCTCCCCGCTTTGTTTGATAACAATGATCCTATAGAAGCAGTAAAAACATTTGATTTTGCAGAAATAGAAAACTGCACCCTAGTGCTTTATTGCAACAGTCTTTTGTATGAATGCGTTTGGGATGGGCGTGAATTGTTCCTGACAAAGCTAGATGCTTCACTGCCTTATATATGGTCTTCGGTTACTTTATACAACACAGCAATGATTGCTGATAGAAAACAGTGGTTTAATACATTCATTGCTTCAAATCCTACCCCTTCACAACAGGACCTCATTCATTTTCATACAAATACAGGCAAGGGCAATGATATTTACGGATTAAAGATGAACAGGGATAATGCGATGCTTACCGTAAGTATTACCTCTGTTGCCCTATCAGAGGGCACCTCACTACTTAAATATACCGATTGTTTATTGGAGACTCAAACGATACACAACATAGATAATAGCTAAATTGCTTAACCCAATCAGATGGTAAGATTATTACAACAACTTCGTCAGCAACCATTCATTATACGCATATTCAATTGGGAATACTGGCCCTTCGATGTTGTGTATGCACCTATGTATCTGGTCTATCTTTGGTTTGGTATCCGGGCACGCTCTTTCTTCTTTTTTGCGGCCGCCAACCCTACCATTAAGAATGGGGGCTTTTTGATGGAAACAAAGAGTGCGATTGATCCCCTTATTCCTAAAGAATTCAAACCCAACACTCTCTATTTTGATAATGGCACCAACTTCTCCACCGTTCTTAAATCATTTAAGGAACACCAACTTGCTTTCCCGTGTATCATAAAACCCGACAATGGTTCGCGTGGCAGAGGCGTTAGAAAAATACTGAATGAACAAGAACTGCAACAGGTAATTGCATCATACCCTGTCCCTTATGTGATACAAAACTTTATACCTTTTCCCAAAGAGATGGGCTTGTTCTACGTACGGATGCCCAACGAAACAAGGGGTAGGATAACCGGGATAGTTGGTAAAGAATTTGTGCAGATTACTGGTGATGGTCACAGTACTATCCTACAACTTCTACAACAAAATAATCGTTACATCCTTCAACTACCTGTGTTAAAGAAACTGATTCCCGAGAAATTACAAGTCATACTACCTACAGGCGAAAAAGAAGTATTACTACCGTATGGAAGCCATTCACGCGGATGCTTATTTATAGACTTAAGTAACCAGACAGATGCGCGCCTAACCGATGTAATGAACAAAGTTTGTACGCAAATTGATGGCTTTTATTACGGTCGTCTCGACATTCGCTACAACACCTGGGAAGAATTATTGGATGGAAAGAACTTTTGTGTCATTGAAATAAACGGTGCCGGCTCTGATCCTACACACATGTACGACCCCAAGCATACTATTTTCTTCGCATGGAAAGAGATACTAAGACATTGGAAATGGATGTACAAAATAGCAGTCCTCAACCGCAAAAGGGGTCATCCTTATCTTTCTGTAAAAGAGGGCCTTCAAATGTTTAAAGAGAATGCGGCTTATGATAAAACGCTGAATGCGCTGTTGGTTTAAGCAAGTTGTTAGTGGTTAGTGTTGAGATATAACATAAGGAATATCAGATTATAATTATCAGGGTACTCTAACATGTAAACTATCTAACCACTAACCACTAATAACTACTATCTAATACTTCTTTTATTCTTTCTTTTACTTCTTCAGACAATTTTTCTTCTGAGTGGGTATGTTTGGTATTCTTTATTATAAAGTCCGTCTGTTGCTCGAACCGCTTGCAAACCCCGCAAATGCCAAGGTGTATCTGTAGGGTAATTCTATCAAACAAACGTATCTTACCTTGTTCCTTTTTTGAAACGAGGTAAGTGGCTTTTTTACAACTTATGTTTAGTAAATTCATGGTGCGTACTTTAACTGTTAATCCAATTTAGCTCTAAACACTTTCTCAAATGCAACTTTGCTCTGTGGATTATCACCCAATAGTTAGACGAAGAAATGTTAAGAACCTTACAAATTTCTTCTGCACTCAGGTCTTCCATATATTTCATTACAAAAACGTTTCGTTGCATATCCTGCATTTTCTTTTTGCAATAGGCCAATATGCTGTAAAACTCTTTCGTTTCTACTGGCTGCTGGTAGTTGATCCCCCATTCGTTTGGTTGTGCTTCCTTGGTCCAATGTTCTGCTTCATCAAAAAAATGATCGGTTGTATCCACCTCGGCATATTGAACAGGGCTGCTGCTTTTTTTACGGTAATGGTCAATTATTTTGTTCTTACAGATGGCAAAAAGCCACGTTTTCTCCGAGGCATCCGATTTGTAAGTTTCCCTACTTTTCCAGGCACTCAAAAAGGTCTCTTGCACAATATCTTCTGCCAGGCCTTTGTCCGAAACCCTTTGTAGGGTATAGTTATACAGCAAATCGCCATATTTTACTACCCATTCTTCTGCTTGCAACGAAGGCTTGTTCATTAGTTAATAATTGTTACGGGATAAAAATAAGGGATAAACCTTTATACTACTCCCAACCCAAAGAAACGGCTACTTACTTTTCTACTTACTCAATCCTCTTTTGGGTCTCTACGAGCGTATAAAAAGCAAAAAAGGTCAAAAGCCTTCGGTTCCTCAACCTCTAGCTTTCAACCCCTTTTTGTATGCACGCTTCCTTCATTACCACTCACCACTCACCATTTCTTATCCTTGCACCGTAGCAGAAAATACAGGACTCCAAGTACCTTTTTCGTTTAGGCTGTTCACCCAACGCATCCAGTAATAAATCATCTTTCCTGCATCCACACCCGGAAAATCGGTTGCAAAAACAGCATTACTGGTAGAGCCAATATACGAAAGTTCGCTCGCATCTACCGGAGTAACACCCCCTATCTTTTGCCAAACTTCACAAGCACTAACTCCATGTGGACGGGCACTTTTTTTAGAAACGCTATCCGTAAGCGTAATTACATGGTGTAATCTTGCGCCTGCATTTGCTTTTCCAATGGGGGTACTTTCTCCCATTGGCACATGGGAATGTGCACCACCCACTACCGGTATGTTAAACGTATCTCTGTCGGTAGCCGTCAATACGCTTTCGGGAATATCCCCATAAATGCCTCTCAAGATATTCTTCATCTTTGCTTCAATAATATCCTTTGATGCCACATTGCTATGTGTTTGAGTGGCATGGGTAGATGCCAAAGGATATTCAACCACCCACAGTGCGTATTCATCTGTTAGCGCTGTTTTATTGGGAAGCGTAATTAATAACCGTGTAAAGTTTAGCCCGATATAAGCTACCACTACCTGAAAGTAGTAGCTTAATGTTGCTTCTTTATCTGGAAAATGTGCCATTATTCGTTAATTTAATTTATTACTAAACAGATTTGGCAATGGTAGCCAACATCTAAAAACGCTGTAACCCTTTAAGCTAAAGCATTCTGTCTTTTTAATCCTCTTTCCCTTCACTAAAATTGGGTCGTGACGCACTTGAGTCAAGCTTCGACTCACTTGAGTCACGACCTGACCCAAGTGAGTGGAACCGTCACCCATCTGAGTCGAGGCGAGACCCAAGTGAGTCAGGGTTTGACTCAGGTGAGTCGAAACGTAACCCACTTGAGTCAAACCCTGACCCACTTGAGTCGAAACGTGACTCAAGTGAGGGAAAGTCCCTTAAACTTAGGTGGAGCTCTCGTACACGTTGCCCGGTTTAGGCTGAGCAAAGTGGAAATTCTTGTTATATGTTGAGGTAAAGAAGTAGGGTGTGAAAGCAGGGCAATATGGCTTTGGTAAACAGCATTTGAAAAAGTGTACTGAAGTAAATGCCGGCACCTATTAAAAACATGGATGGATACTAGCTTGATAAAATGAAATATACGAGGCACCGCAGACGTAATTGTTAGTACTAAACAAACAAAATAATAGGGCAGCTTGCTGCTTGTTTTGTGTGCCATTATGTTAGGTAAAAGATTCATCTTACGATCCATTTATTACTTTACAACATCACCTTCTATATACTGTATACAACCCCGCAGCTTACGCCGTTTGCAATTGTTCATCAAAAACAAGTTCCTGCATCGTCTCCTCCTCTTTTGTTTGCACGCCCCTCAGGTACTTTTCTATTGTTAACCTCGCCATCAGATAGCTTACGGTAGATTCGGCGCCTTGGTTCAGGTTTACATAGTTCTCTTCCAAGCCATCATAACAACCACCTGTACAAGGATTATAGATAATTTGGTGTAGGTGATTGGCTCCCAAAAACCACGCAAAAGCAAGCTCCATTTGTTGCTTGTAGGCGCTTTCATTAAAGGCTAAATAAAATTTATTCAATGCCAAAATGGTATAAGCCACATCTATTGGTTGCTCGCCACCTACTGTTTCATAGGCGCTATCTGTATCGTTTTTGGTTTTATGCAACCATCCTTTGTTGGAAATAACCTTTATGCGTCCATCACTAAATATCTTAGATAACAGAAAGTCGAACGACGATTTTGCAATGTCTCTATAGGTGTTATCACCTGTATCCAACCACGCACACAACATGGCTTCGGGCAAAATACTGTTGGCATAAGTGAGATAACTTTCAAACCATTGCCAGTTAGTCTCGGCTTCGTGCCGGTACATTTGAACCAACCTATTGGCAAGATGTGTAATAATTTCGGTATGGTTAACCAGTTTTTTGAATGTATTGCTGTAATACAACCCTTTTATTACAAACGCCATAGCACGGGTAGAGTGCATTTTGTTTACATTTAATAAGGCTTTTTTCATGGTGGCTGCTGCATCCAAAGCAATGGATTGCGATGTGACAGGCAATAGTGCACTGATAGAAACGAGGTAACCCAAAGCCCATATAGCCCTTCCGTTAGAATCGGCTAGGTTGGTAGTATAATTTTGTTGGGTAAAGTGTTTTTGTTCGTCTACATAATTCAAAAAGTAGCCTTCATCTTGCAGACAATACTTAATAAATTGCAGGTATTTGTCAATTTCTACGAGGTCTGTAACATCATTCGTCAATTCAAAGTGTTGGCACATTGCCACCATTGCACGGGCATTGTCGTCTAATGTATAGCCCGAACTGATGTCGGGCTGACTGATAGTAGCAAATTGAATCATCCCAAACTTAGTGGTCATTTTTTTGATATGATTCAGGTTAATCTTGGGCGAATTATAATACAAACACACCTGACCTGAATCTATTTTCTCAAACAACATGGCATGAGAGATAGCCGAATTTTCCCAAGCAGTAGATGCCATCCGATGCAAGCCATTAGAACTGATATTTTTTCTCAGATGCTCATCTTTTAGCAAACTGAGTACTGCATTTGCCAGTTGATCCGGGTTTTCGAAGTCTACAATTATCCCCGCATCATTACCCAAAACCTCCCGTGCATGAGGGATAGGCGTAGAAATTACCGGGCATCCCGAACTGATGGCATACGAAAAAGTACCACTCACAGCCTGGTTGCGGTCTTTGGAAGTAAATAAATAGATGTCTGTCAATTGTAAATACTCCAACAGTTCCGGTAGAGGTACAAAATGATTGATGAAACGCACATACTGTTCCAAGTGCTTCTCCGTAACTTTTTCCTGAAGCATTTGGCGGTATTGCTCCCCTTCATGCTTAACGACAGAGGGGTGCGTTTTGCCAATAATCAAAAACAATACATCCGGAAATTGCGCTACAATTGCAGGCAAAGCATCCAAAGTGGTCTCGATACTTTTGCCCGAACTAAGCAACCCGAAAGTAGAAAGGATTCTTTTGCCTCCTAAATGATATTTGTTTTTAAGCAAATCGACATCATTTTGAGACACCAGATGCGTACCATGTGGGATAACCGTAATCTTTTTCTTATCAATCAAATAATCGTTCACCAATATATTAGCCGAAGCATTCGTCATCACAATGATGGATTCGGCAACACCAATTATTTGATTTACTTGCGCCTTCAAAACTTCGCTAGGATGAGGCAATACGGTATGAAAAACAATAACAATGGGCTTGGTTACTGCAGAAATAAACTGATTGAAATGGCTTTCTTTCTTTTCGAAGAACCCAAACTCATGCTGAATCATCACAATCTGAATGGCCTTATTTTCGTTGATGGACTTTGCTAATATGGCAAAAGCATCGGGTAGATCGGTATTAAGGGTATACTTTATTTCATCGGCATAATAATGCTTTTCGTTGTCCGATTCCAATGGGCAAACACTTATCAGAAAGGAGTGACCGAACTTGTTATTCAATGCCTTAATCAAATCTTGTGAGTAGGTAGCAATGCCGCATTCCCTCGGTGGATAGGAAGTAATGAAGAGTATCTCGGGCAATGAATGGGTGTTTCCATTAGCGATACTGCCATTTAACAAGCACTGCTTTTGATGAGTATTATGTGAAGTATCCTTTAAATCGATACTTGTATTTTCATTGTTCATCTGTTTTGGTATAAATCATTAGCTCTTGCAATAGCGCAGACAAGCTTACAGAAGCGCAGGCAATGTGTTCGTCTGCTGCGCCGTAATATATGTATAGGGTGTCGTCTACGACTAAAGCCCCTGTTGGAAAACAAACATTGTTTACTTCGCCTTTCAGCTCCCAATCTTCCTCGGGTTTAAACAACGCATAGGGAAGCCTGGCAAGTTCTTTTAGTGGGTTATTGAGGTCTAGCAGTGCCGCGCAAGCCGAATAAACGTACCCATTTACGGTGTCGTGCACCCCATGATAAATTAATAACCACCCTTCTTTTGTTTCTATGGGAGGACATCCCCCACCAATGTAACTTACCTCGTGATCGTACTTGGCAGATAATACAATGTTTTCATGTAGATGAAGAAAATAATGTTGCCAGAATTCGTTGGTTAATTCTTTTAAATCACACACAGCAACCAACTGAATATCTGGTTTCACCCGATGCAGAAAATGCAGTTTGCCATCTATTTTCCGAGGAAAGAAGATGACATTTTTGTCCCAGACAAAGATTTTCTTACCTTCCTTTTCTTGTATATGGCTAGGATCATTGTAACGAATGTACTTCTCGTTTAAAATGCCTTTGGCAGAAGCAAGGTGTAAAAACTCGGCATAAGGAATTTTAGGAACAATGATTCCGTACCGATGCCAATGAACTAAATCTTCTGATAATGCCAATACCCCCAATGCATTAACACCATCAAAGCCGGTATAAGTCATATGATATATGCCATCAATTTTCGTTATCCGAGGATCTTCAACGCCATGTGTTTCATAATCGCATTGAGGAAAGTGAATGGGCACATCTGCTCTTTCGCCCACTACTAAAGGACTAGATAATTTACAATACCCAATGCTGGAATAATTACCTTTTGCAACCGCCCTATAAAATAGATGTATGCCATCCTCGTTCCTTATTACTGCAGGATTCAATACCCCTTCGTTTTCGAAGCCCAAATCTGTTTTATTTAGCAGTATCCCTTCCTTTTTAATCGTTATCATGAGTATGAATTAATCTATTGATGAAAATGCATTATCTGGGTCTGGTTAATAAGAAACTGGAAAGGGGTTAAAAGAGGGCCGTTGAGACCAACAGCCCGTTTACTAAAAAACAACCTCTTTCTATATTTCTAAATTATTATCTTAATAAGAAGTCTTTAATGAATGTGATCGTTATTTTATTCATACCCACTTTTAATAACAGTCAAAATCATTTTAAATCTACCATCAGGCTTTATATGATTGGGGGTATGTGCAGGAATAATGATGGAATCGCCTGTTTTTAATAAATGCAAACTATCTCCAATTACAAGTTCAACTTTTCCATCAATTACTTGAGCAAACGTGTCGAAGGGGGTCGTTTTTTCGGTAAGACCTTCGCCCGTATCTACCGACATCACACTGATATTTCCAGTTGATTTCTTAAGAATCGTTTTGATTAC
Source organism: uncultured Chitinophagaceae bacterium (assembly GCA_903883945.1). Taxonomy (GTDB): domain Bacteria; phylum Bacteroidota; class Bacteroidia; order Chitinophagales; family Chitinophagaceae; genus Parasediminibacterium. The sequence goes on from CAISCV010000046.1 coordinate 9,612, forward strand.
TACAGAATTTGCTACATATTCAATAATCTCTACGGTGATAAATGCTTTGTCTTTTTCCATTTCTGAACTTTCCATAATTTCTTTTTTGTGTAGTTTAAAATGATATTAACCGCCTGAATGAAAGGTTATCTCTCAATTGGTTTTGTCTACATGTCTGAGATAATTTTATGAAGCTGCTCTTTAGATTTCCCTAATTTGATTTGCAGTCTTCCCAACATTTCATCTTTTGTTCCTTCTACAAACAATAAGTCATTGTCTGTAAGTTGGGCAAATTGTTGTTTCAGTTTTCCTTTTTGTTCATTCCATTTGCCTTCTAATTCTGTAGTATTCATTTTATTTATTTTAGTTGTATGTAATAATTTTTATTTTGTAAAGGTGGGCGGCAGGGGTACTATAATTGTTATATAACTAACCCTATCATTTGCATAATTCCACGATAATTTATTTAACTTTTCAAGTAATCATGCAGTTGGTCTACAGTAATTCTTCAAAAGCAGGCAAATCATTTTTAGGAGCCTCAGATGCTGCTTGTTGAATTCCCTTTTTGTAAATGAATTTACCCCACGTTACCCCATTCCAGAACCGTTCATGAAAAAAGTAAGCAGCTGCTATATAAAAATTACTCACAGCCAAATAGCCAAAGGCAAACTTCATTTGATCTGATAACATATACATAAATATTATGTCTAGTACCAGAATTAGTAGTCCGTAACTAATTGTTTTTGAAACAGACCTTTGCCATATTTCTTTTGCTCGATGCGTATGGGGTAACGTTCTTTGTATCATTTCTTGATAGGTATTACAAACACTGGTATTTCTGAATGTCTAATTACTTTTTCGGCAACACTTCCAATCATTAAATGCGCTAACCCTGTTCTGCCGTTGGTACCCACTACAATTAAGTCGGCATTCCATTCTTCAGCAACCCGTAAAATGGCTTCATACGGCGAGCCTTCTTCTATAAAAGTGACTACTTTGTGATTGAAAAATAATTTGCTAATAAGTCTTGTATTAGCTATTTCAAAATTTTTATGTAGAATACCTTCTATCTCCATTTCGGAGGTTAGGTTTTCATTAAATCCATAACTAGGTATAGGCAAGTCGGCTTCATTTATTACTGCGGGTGTTTCAACAACACTTACAATCGCAACTTCAGTATGCAATTGTTCAACCAATTGCAATGCACCCAATGCAACTTCTTCGGAGGATGTTTCACTTTCGATTGCTATCAATATTCTTTTTATATTTTTCACAATAATTTGTTTTATATGTTATGATTGCAAAACCATTTCTGTCTTTTTTTCACTAACGTTTATTAGTTCTATCTCACAAGAAATTTTCACTTCGTCACTTATCAAAAAGCCACCAGTTTCAATGTAAGAGTTCCAATTGAGTCCGAAATCGCTTCTGTTAATCTTGCCCGAAATAGAGAAGCCTGTTTTTTCATTTCCCCAAGAATCATTGACTATCCCGCCAAAATCAACATTCAATTTTATATTCTGAGTTATTCCTTTTATGGTTAATTCTCCCCATAAATCGTGGCTTCCTTCTTTATCCGCTTCAGTCATTGTGCTGGCAATGAAAGTTATTTGTTTGTGATTTTCCACATCTAAAAAGTCAATTCCTCTTAAATGCTCGTCTCGTTGTTCATCCCCTGTATAAATTGAGCTTGCATCAATCCACAAATCAATCTCGACAGTTGTAAAGTCTTTTCCACTGGTATAAATACTACCATCAAAACTTTTGAAGGCGCATTTCACATTGGAAATCATCAGATGCCTAATCTTAAACTCAATAGTACTGTGGGTTTGGTCTATTGACCATTTTGTTTCTTTTATCATTTTATTTATTTTTTTGATTACAATATAATTCTGATACCTTTTTATAAATCAGACATCTTATCCATTATCCCAATTTGTGTTTTCTCTCTTTTAATATCTTGCTTAATAAAAGCATACAAACTCATATAAATATTTGCAATCCACACAAGTGCAAAGCCTGCTATTAGATACCCAACCCAATCATCTAACAACAATTTGAATTTGGTTAAAAAAAGAAAGAGTAGGGTTACATAATGGCTGAAGCAATACTCACAGGTCAATAGGTAGAAAAACTTTTTTTTAATTATTGTGGTGCTACTCTTATAACTTTCTGTACAATACACTTTCAATTCCTTAAATATTTCTTCCTGGGTAACCGTCCAAGCAATACAAGCAATAGGGAGCGGTAGTATAAAAAGCCAGAGTAGTTGAGTAGTTATGTCCATGTTTAATGACGTTAAAAAAAGTAATTTCTAAAACTTCAATCTATCATATTCAATCGCCAGTTCATTATCTACGTTCCAAACTCCTGGGGCATTCCACGCTATTCTTGCTGCTTCATCTTTTTGGTATAAAGACCCTACGGTTCCAGTTAGTGTTACCCTATTTCCTATAACCTTTACCATTATATTCTGGGTACTAACCGACCAATTACGAGCAAGTGCTAGTTCAATGTCTTCTTTTTCTACCTCGTCCTCACTTTCAGATCTTACTATAACTTCATTTACCACTCCCCTTACCCCAAGCTGTTTACTAGCCGCATGACGAGCAGCTTCCTTCTGATAATTCCATTCAAGTACTCCTTCCAAAGTCACCCAGCCATCTTCAACTTTAACTTTCAAGGTATTATTTGGCACATCCCAATTCCACTTAAAAGCGTTTAGTACTTCATCTGCAATTTTGTTGTCATCGAGGGTTACTATTTCTCCAAAGTCAATAATAATTTTTTCAACAACTGCTTTCACGCCTGCAACACTTTTGGCTGCATTCTCCGCCTCCATCTTCTTTGCATAACTACTCACGATTCCAGAAAGCGTTACTACGCCATCTTTAACTGTAACCCCAATTTCTGCTGCGTTCAATAATGGCTCCCATTTAATGGCATCTTGTACGTCTTTTTGCAATTCTTCGTTACTTCTCATTTGTATTTGTTTTGCATTAAGGAAAGTTTCCTCAATAGTTAAAAAATAATCGTATTGATTCAGAGTTTTAATTCTTTGAGTGGGTATTCCGTTTTATATACCCACACAAGTTTATCAAACAAAACTCCAGTAATCGTATACCCTATCATAATGTATGTTTGTATCCGGCCAATGATCCATGTCAAAGCCAGGTGCGTTTTCTAAAGCTTCTTTTGATTGATTAAAATGGTACGCATGCTTTATAGAATCGACGATAAGTAGTTTGAAAGGAATGGCAAAATATTTAGTCCCCATTCCAAGGAACCCGCCAAACTCTATGATGTAATAACTGATTTGACCATCAGAAATATCAATCATAATATTCTTAATTACCCCCATCTTTTCATTGTGGTTATTATAAACACTATCCCCTATGATTGACAATGCTGTTAAATATTTCAATGGACGATTTTTGTCTGGACCTTCATGGTTAATACCTGTAAGGTCATCTTTAGTTAATGTTGTCATTTTTATTTAATTAAATTATAAAGAAAATTTTATTGATTCATATCAACTAGTAAGATATCCGCCATCTATTGGATAGTACCCGCCGGTTGCATATGAAGCTTCGTCTGAACTCAGCCATATTACCAAAGCTGCTACTTCTTTGGGTTCACCCAACCTACCTATAGGATGTTTTAGTGATAACTCCTCTTTTGATTTTGCATTCATCGTACTTAAAAGAGGGGTATTAATAAAACCAGGCGCCACACAATTGATACGTATTCCCTTGGAAGAATATTCAAAAGCAGCATTTTGTGTAAGACCAACAACTCCATGTTTTGCAGCAACATATCCGCTAAAGGAAGCAAAGCCTACTACACCCAATATAGAAGCCGTATTTACGATAACGCCACTGCCTTGTTTTAGCATAGCTGCTATCTCATATTTCATACAATAGAAAACCCCATTCAGGTTTACGGAAATTACCTTTTCAAAACCATTGTTACTCATATCTGCCAAAGTGTTTGTTTCGCCCAGGATGCCCGCATTGTTAAAGGCGATGTCTATTTTTCCATATTTATGAAGGGTTTCTTCTATTAATCTCTCACATTCAAGGGCTATACTAACATCTGTTTTTACAAAGTACGCTTCACCACCTTCCGCAACTATTTTCGCTACTGTATCATTATCCTTTATATCCGACACAATTACTTTTGCTCCATTTGCTGCATAAGAGAATGCCGCTGCCTGACCAATCCCCGAACCTGCGCCTGTTACCAAGGCTACCTTATCCTGAAATAATCTTTTCATTTTTGTATTTTAATCCGTTAATTTTTACTAATAGTTCAATCATTTGCTTAATTCCACGTAGTATGCTTACAAATCTGACAACTCCCATAACCAACGCGCCATCTTTTCATTGATAGTTGGCATTTGCATCACCATTAAGTTGAACCCATTTCTGCTCATCAACCAATCAATCCTAAGCTCTTCCAATTGTGAGTCGTATATGAAAACCTTTTTAAAATGATGCCTACTGTTTATGCCTAATAAATAGCATACCTGAAGCGACTTTTGCAATGCTTCTTCCATAATCATCGCTGTAGAATGATTACCCGTAAATGATAACTGCCCAATTGAATAAGTAAGCTTGGAATTATAAAAAACATCTTCAAGCCCCCAAGAGGAAAACTGATGTTTGCAAGACGGGTAACGACTAATGTTTACTATTTTCATACATTTTCAATTATTTCCATCCAATAATGATGGTTATGTTGTTGCCTTTAATGTTTCAAATAATTCCTTTTGTTTGTCAGTAAGTTCCGTTGGTATTGTTATTTCCAATTGAATATATAAGTCGCCAAAATCATTGGGTTTGCCATAAACCGGCATTCCTTTTCCTTTTAGTCGGATACTTTTGCCATTTTGAGAACCCGCTAGTATTTTTATCTTTACTTGTCCCGACATAGTATCCACTAAAACTTCTCCGCCCAAAACCGCTGTGTATAGGTCTATCTTCTGATTAAAATATAGATTATCTCCCTTCCGAACGAAAAGGCTATCCGGCTTTACTTTTATAGTCACCATCAAATTGCCATTGTATTCATTGCTACTTCCTTTGCCCCCCTTGCCTTTGATGTTTAAAAGCTGATCATTATAAGAACCAGGCTTTGTAGTAATCCGAAGCTTTTCATTTTCCAATTGCACAATTCTGCTTGTTCCTTTATAAGCTTCTTTCAAAGTGATTTCCATTTCCGTTTGATAATCTTCCCCTCTGAAAGTACTACTCCTATTCTGTCCTTTTGCTTTGCCAGTCCTGTTAGAAAAGAACTGTTCGAAAAAATCGGAAAAATCTCCATTACCACCGCCGAAAGCATCATTGGTATTTCCTCTTGCAAAAGGGTCTCCCGATCCATCAAAAGGGTTGCCTCCTTGTCTATTTTTATATTGCTCGTGTTGTGCCCAATTTTCCCCAAGCTCGTCGTATTTCTTTCTTTTTTCGGGATCGCTTAGCACTTCATTTGCTTCATTGATGGTTTTAAATTTTTCCTCCGACTCTTTATTGCCTGGATTCTTGTCGGGGTGATATTTTACCGCCAAAGCCCTATATGCTTTTTTTATTTCAGCCTGAGCCGCCTTTTTATCTACCCCTAATACTTTATAGTAATCTTTATAATCCACGGTATTAAAATAAATAGCCTTAAAATCATTTTAACCAACACCTTTTGTTCATTAGTCGCCTTTATCCTCTTCCAAATCATCATGTTCATCTCCACCAAGACTATAATAATTATTCTCTTCATCCTCACTACCTATCTTTTCGTCTTCATCATCTAGTTCTGCCCCTGGCACATCTAAATCTTCTATATAGTTTGGCTCTTTTACTTCTGAATGCCTACTTCTTTTTCTTGTTTCTTTGAGTTGAGTAATATCTTCTGGGTCTATATCTTGTTCTTCTTTACTCCTTTTATAAATGTCATCGCCTTTAGGATACATTGGATAATCTGGAAACTCATTTAACTCATTTTGACTATCTGCCAGGTTTGTATATTTCGCCTTCTTGTTCATGATTATATTTTTTATTTACTTTTTTTAATATGATCAATTGTTTGTAGTGCAGCCAAATCTTCTTCGAGAATTCTTTTACGTTCCTTGTATTCTTCTGTTGTCATTTGGCCCATTGCATACCGTTGTTGTAGAATATCTAGTGGGGTGTCTTTTGCTTTTCTTTGACCTGGCACATCGTAGGGAGTTGCAAAAATCCAGAAGAGAATGACCATCCATATTATCCACCATATTGCGTTCATTCCCCAGTAATAATTTGTGTAAAACATTGTCATTAATTTATAATTTGAAAAATGGGTTTAACCTTTATTAGCGAATACGCTCTGCTTCAATTCCATCTTGTATCATTTGTATTCTGGTAGCATTGTAAGCAGACATTCTGGCTAGGTATTCATTGTCTTTTTTATAGTCTTGAATTTTCTTTCTTAATTCATCAGATGATAAGCTTTTCACTTGATCCTTGGTGGAAATAGCTGCGATATTCATTGTAGTAAAATTTATTTTGTAACTGATTTATTACGATGTAAAGGTGAGTGTTGGTAGCAGGGCTATCATTACACAATCGATACGAAAAGTTGTATAATTCATTGATTTTTATTTTTTTAACTCCAAAAAAGCTTTAAAAGAGGGGTTTCTGTATTTCTTTAGCTAATAAGCACACTTTATTCTTTTAAATCTTACGCATTTAACTTGGTTTAAAAAATATAGAACCAGTTGGGATGATTCATTAAGTTGAGTCTCATTGAAACTTCAGAGGGGTTTCATACTCAACCTTAGTAATATTAAATTTTGCATAGCTGAAATCGCCGTCTCTTAATCTCCATAATACTTCAAAGGCTGTAGGTATTATTACCTGATTCAATTCCTTGTAGTTGGATACTTTTATAACCCAATTCTCTAATTTGTTTTCATCCATAAACCGTTTGGTTTGCATTTCGACAATTTGCCCTAGTTGGTTGAAGGAAACATAGAAAAATAAGGAAAGTCCCTTGTAGTTATAGGTAAACTTGGCAGAAGTATCATTCACAAAATACCATTGCAACAATTTGCTAGGCAACAAATTGGTAGGATACATTATACTCTCGCCAAGCCATCGAAGCAGTTCTCCCTGATTGTAATTTCCTCCTTTGCCCTCAACTACTTTTATTAAAGACAATATATAAACGGTAAGCCTTCCAATTTCCCCTATATACCTATCAAATGCGATGAAAATAGCTGTGGTTCCTTTCCAGATAAACCCTGGTTTTTGGGTTGTAGCATATTGTTCGCCTTTTATTTGAATCCAATCTTTTTTAAGACCCGTTTTAAAAAATCCACTATGGGTAATGCGTACATAACTGATATAGGGCTGCCCTTCTTTTAACACATAATTGAAATAGCGCTGAACAGGTTCGGGCAAATGATCCAGTTGTTTTTTGTGAAAGACTATGTTCGAAATATTGTTGGATTGGGCAAATAGTTCTTTCACCTCTTTATCAAATTTATTTACTAAAGTCACTTTGCCAATCAACAGGATTAGAACGAGGAAAACTATTAGGGTGAATGCAATAATCACTTTCTATTTTTTTGTTTATTGTTGTTGTTTGCCTAGCAGCTCAACTTGTTTCAACCACTTTGCTCTTTTTAACTCATCTGAAGACTTTATAGGCGAAAAGGAAGTAATTTTCACAGGCTTTATTCCGCAAAATTCCAAGGTTGCGCGTTTCATAGCGTTGTGTCCCGGACTTCGGTACAGCAACCAATAATACCATTTGGGGGCATCCATGGTAACGATGAGTCTGGCAGTTTTTCCTTTTAATAGTTTATCCCAAAGGGGAGAATCTTTATGGTATTTAAATGCGTAATTGGGTAGAAAAATCCTATCTATAAACCCTTTCAACAAGGCAGGGAAAGTTCCCCACCAAGTTGGATATACAAAAACGAGGTGATCGGCTTTCAAAATTTCTTGCTGTATATGTACTAAATCTGGCTCTAGTTCCGATACTACTCTATAGCCATAAGTGAGGATGGGATTAAAGGAGACATCTATCAGGTGTACCAATGTACATTCGGCACCACTAGACAGTACGCCCGCTTGATACCTTTCGGCCAAACCAAAACAAAAACTTTCTTTATCGGGATGACCATTTATGATGAGTATCTTTTTCATATTCTTAGTTAATAAGGCTATTTGTTATTTATCCTCTTTTATTATTTGTGCTTTTTCATTATTCTTAGATTGATGTTTCTTCATTCTATAATAGTCCAATGAAAAGGCTCCGCTATTTCTTACAAAAAGAAAAAAAAGAGGAATTAACATCAGCATCACAACATTCATATCCGAATTTCCTACAAAAGAATTTTGCGGTTGTTTATAATAACTCTCAAGTAATATCGCAGGAACTTGTAAAACAATTACAATGCGGGTAAACAAACCAATTACTATAAAAAAACCTCCTAACAATTGTATCGTCACAATGAATAAAACAAGAATTTCTGCTATCGAAAAATTAAAATCCTTGCTTAATACTTCCACTATTTGTGTATTTTGACTAAAAAAGAAAAGCCCATTTAAGATAATAAATAGCCCCACTGTTATTCTACTAATTAACTCCAAATAATTCGCCCCAGTGTATCTGCTCTTGTTTTTTGGGTTATAAAGCGGTAATTCTTTCATGTTTTTGCATATTTAATAGTGGATTATAAGGCGGAGACTTTTATAAATTTATCTCTGGGTGTAAAGGAAAAGTCGCAACGTTTGGGGGCAGTGGCTTCGTAGGTATTACCACAAACGGGGCAAACAAAATATATTGAGGGCATTGTTTTAAGGGTATTGCTGTTAATGTCTCCCAGGGCTTTTTCGAAGAATATTTTGTGTTTTTTTTCGGTTTCCATCGCATACAAAATACTTGTATGAGCCAACTGATTATTGGCTTCTTCTGCCACTTTCAGATAGCTAGGATAGACAGACCTCGCTTCATTAGCCTCATTATCTATATCATTATGCAAATTTTCTTTGGTCGTTTTTACCACAAAAGCAGGTATTAGTATAGGTATTGCCGCACTTGTCTCTTGCAAAACTTCTTTGTGGTTATTGGCTTGAATGCTTTCGGCAATGGACACTGCTTTATATAACAGCGCAACAGGAGGATAGCCCTCTTCGGCTGCTTTTTTGGAATAGGCGGCATATTTTGCGGTAGCCGTTACTTCATCTCTGAAGGCAGTTTTCATGTTCTCTATTGTTTTCAGCTTGGCGTTTGCTTCCAACGTGTCTATATACGATTTGTCTTTTTTTGTTTGGTGGGTTTCATCGGTCGTTCCTTTTACAGCAGCGGAGTCTTCATAATAGCTGTTGTCTTGGGGTATCTTATTTTCCTTCGTGTTGTTACTACCGCAACCACTGCCGATTGCCAGGCTAAAAACTAATAAAACGGAACATACCCTGATTGCTTTTTTCATTATCTAACTATTTAATTTTAATAATGATGCAAAACTATTTCTAGTCCTTGGCTTGGTTGTTATACAACTGTACCTAAAAGTTGTATAATTTTTGGTTTGGGTATTGGCAAAAAAAGAAAAGCCCTTGCAAATTTCTCTGCAAGGGCTTTTTAGGTAAACTTTATTATAAACGCCTACATAATCATAAAACTAATAATGACACTTTCGGGACTACGATCTCCTTTTTTAATTTGATAATAACAATGCAGGTAACAGGTTTTGCCTACCTGATCGTTGGTAAAATGAAAAGTATGAGAAGAACTTGAACAGACATTGCCATGGGTAAAAATAAGATCCGCATCTGCAATGCCTGCTTCGCCAATATATGCTTCGAAGAAAACAAAATTACCCACAGGCGCCTCTTTGCTCGTAGGCGTTGCTGGATTGTGAAAAAGAATTTTTGCCCACAAATGCCCTGCAGAATCCATTCTTAATTCTGGTGAAACAGGCGATGCGACTATTACCGTAGGTGGCTTACGATCGAAGATTAAAAACTTTTTCTTATCGTCGTCCGATAAAATCGAATCGGGGATATCCCCATAAATCAAATCGAGGCTATCGTCTATCTTAGCCTCTAAACTGTCCTTTAAATCAGTTATTGTTTTATTTACGATGAATTTATCATTATACTTAACCCAATTAGGACCCCAAAGTCCATAATTGAGGTTTAGAGTTGCCAAAACCGATGGAGTCGTCTTAAAGCGCAATTGGTTGTTAACATCGTTTATATACGGCACTACTACTATATAATAACTGTTTTTATCATCGTCTTTTGTTGGGATGCGAGCATCATAATGTGACATAATTTATATTTTTAAATGGTATGAATGAATGTATTAAATGCGTAATTCCTTTTTATTCTTGCTAATTTGAAATCCTAAATTGGCAATTTGAAATCCTAAACTACCAATTTGAAATCCTAAATTGGCAATTTGAAATCCTAAATTACCAATTTGAAATCCTAAATTGGTAATTTGAGATCCTAAATTGGTAATTTGAGATCCTAAATTGGTAATTTGAGATCCTAAATTACCAATTTGAAATCCTAAATTGGTAATTTGAAATCCTACATTGTAGGCTTTCAAACCAATCAGCCATCTTTTTGAAGTTGCGTAACCAATACTGCTGTTGAGTAGCAGCTATTTCGTGCCTTGCAGCAGAGAAATTGGTATGAGAAAATTGTATTCATAATGCATCGTTTTTTGGTTTGGTATTTATTTTGTTTTTAAATGTTGGTAAAGTTTCAATGAAAAGGTTGATATTAGTATGTTAAAATTAAAATAGATTTTTGGGTGGGATATTTTACAAGTTTTTAGTAGCATACTTACCTAATCCTGTAGCGGGATATGTTTCAACCAGCTTTCTTAGATACCTACTAAATAACAAGTTTGACAAAAAAACTGCTTATACATTTCAACCCTTACTTTTACCTTCCAAATTAAATGGCTACTGATATGTTACAAACAACTACCCTAGATTTTTTAACGGAATTGAAGCTGAATAACCACAAAGACTGGTTTGATAAAAACAGAAAGAGGTATGAATATGCCAAAGCAGACTATTTGCAATTGATTGCTGATGTGCTTGCGGGTGTAAGCCAGAATGATCCATCGATTGCTGCCATGCAACCGAAAGATTGTGTATTCCGCATTAACAGGGATGTTCGGTTTAGTAAAGATAAAAGTCCGTACAAAACCAATATGGGTGCGGGTTTCAGCAAAGGAGGAAAGAAAATGATTGTGGCCGGTTACTACCTGCATTGCGAACCGGGTGGTAGTTTTATTGCAGGAGGAATGTGGATGCCCGATGCCCCCTCGTTAAAGAAAATACGACAAGAAATAGATTATAGTTTCGAGGAATTTGATGGTATTGTAAAAGCCCCGTCTTTTATAAAACAATTAGGCGGTTTGGAAAGTGGTAGCGACGTTACCCTTACGCGTCCACCAAAAGGATATGAAGACACCAACGCTGCGATAGGTTATTTGAAATTGAAAAGCTTTATAGCCACCCACCCTATTTCCGATGAGATGCTGATAAGTAAAGAATTGGCTTCTGCCATTATAGCCGCTTGTGCTGCATTACAACCTTTGATATATTTTATAAACAGAGGACTGGAATAGTGGTTAGTTGTTAGTGGTTAGTGGTTAGTGGTTAGAAGATATCACTTTATGGAGTAAGTTTTAAAGTTTATTAATTTACATAGTTTTAAATTATTTTTACCAATAATGTGTATTTCAAAACTAATAACTGATAACTAATAATGCGAATAAAGGGTTGAAAGTACCGTTAGGTACGAAATATTGGTAGCAATCCAGCAAATGAGGGGTAAGCGTGTCGTAGGCACGGCATATCTTTTTAAATGGCTGGATTAATTCATTTACGATTCAGATTATTAACCAATAGGTCGTCCCCAAAGGGACTTCACCCTATCTAATCACTGAATTTTCTACCAATATTCCGTGCCTAAAGGCACTTATCTACACTGTTTTCAACTCTTGTTCGCATTAATAACTAATAACTGATAACTGTTAATTGATAACTAATATCTAACCACTGTTCTTGTAAGGTTTTCTCGCTTTGCTCGTATTACTGATTGAATCAACTAATTAATTTAAATGTTGTTAATCTATTCGGTATGAAAAAAGTATTATTAATGGCTGTGTTGGCACTAGGCGTGCTGGCATCTAAAGCACAAAAACAAACAAAAATGAATACAAACAAAACAGAGACTGCTTACTTTGGTGAGGGTTGCTTTTGGTGTACGGAAGCTTTCTTTCAAAGACTGGAAGGCGTAATAAGTGTACGGAGTGGTTATGGTGGTGGTCATGTAGAGAACCCTACTTACGAGCAAGTTTGCGACAAGCATACGGGTCATGCCGAGATGACTAAGATTGAGTATGATCCTACCAAAATAACGTACGATGAACTATTGGAAGTATTCTGGAAAACACACGATCCAACAACTTTAAACCGTCAGGGGGCAGATGCGGGACCACAATATAGAAGTGTTATCTTTTATACGAATGAAGATCAAAAGCACAAGGCCGAGCATTATAAAGTAGCTTTAGACAATAGTCATGCTTACGACAAGCCCATTGTTACGGCTATTGAGCCTTTTAAGAACTATTATCCTGCCGAGAATTATCACAACAACTATTACAACGAAAACCCAAGTCAGGGGTATTGTTCTTATGTGATAAGACCCAAAGTAGAGAAGTTTGAAAAGGTCTTCAAGCACAAGCTGAAGAAAGAATATCAGGGGAAATAATGAGTTATTAGTTGTTAGTTCAAAATACATTGCTATTCGGGTTTAGACAAGGGCAAGAATAGCTTTCAATTATTGACAAGTCCCGACCTGAGGGATTGGATCAAGAAAGAGGAAAGCTATTGAAAGTATTTGCGAGCTACATACATCTTCCGGATTAGGTATGTATGCAAATTATCGATTAGCTCTGAATCTTCCTGTGAAAGTTGGGTTTGAAACATCCGCAGAATTGGTTTGATTAACTACCTGAGAACGGTAACTACCCGATACAAAGCTATTATTTATGGTATCAATCGTGATGCTCGTTGGCAGAAAAGGGAATGATTTATATCTATTGCCATTTACCTGAAAATAAGTGGTTACGTTCTGACTAGCAGAATAAGTAATTTGTGAGATGGTGTTATTATAATTGATATAAAATATCAGGTAGTTGGTAACGGCACTGATATTATTAATGTTCGTACGATTATTAAATACAGAAGAATCATTCACACTAGAGTTCACAATTACAATACTATCATTGTTAAGTGGAGAAGTGTAAAAAGCCTTGGAAGAACCTAACAAATCGGTACTAATACCATTGATTGTAATGTTGGGGTTGGCATCTATTGCAGGTGAACTGGTATTATCTTTTTTGCAAGCAATAAACCCAAACATGATAAAGACTGCTACTAATAGACTTAATTTGTTACTCATTTTAATTATAATTACAAGGTTAATGTAAGAAGCGTAAGCTTTTTAAATTATGTGTAAATATAGTGGCTAGCAATTTAAACTGTAGCTTCTTTTATTTTAAAGCAATTAAATAACTGGTAAAAAAGGTGGATAAGAAATAAATTTTTAGGTATAGCTTAAACATTACAATAGGAAACAACTATAGATTTTAAATCCATCCCTTGTAATATAGTTTACTTAAAGTCATTTGAAAATGCTTTGAACTACATTGAAAACTATAAGTTAAAGGTCTTAAATGAAGTTGGCGTGCTGCGAACAGTTTAAACAAAAAGCCCTTGAAGAATACTCGTCAAGGGCTTTTTATTATTTAGTAATATCTTTTACTACGCCGTTACCGCTTCTTCTTTGTATGTTTTTGCATAGTCTATAAAGGCTTTGGCTTGTTGCAAATAACTTTGTGCAAACTCGGCACCGGGCTCGTTCTTATTTATTTGTAATACCAATTCCTTAAAGCTATCTGTAGCACTGTACAATCCCTTTTCGGTGAAATGAGCATCGAAGTCTTTCAAAATACCTGTTTGGGTATTGCATTGCACCTGATGATTTAGTAATAAAGCTTTCGCCGTATTAATGAACCCTGCATAAGTATAATAGATACTATCGGCAAAGGCTCCATTCTCTACACTTGAAATAGCAAGATCAATCTTTTCTTCGGCTTCGAAGATCAAGGTAGACACTAAATCGACCATTACGCCTGCACACTCTCCTACTCCAATGGCAGTTGCAAAAGTCTCAACATGACCCCAGTCTATATATTCTTCTGCTTCAAGGGTTGCCGTGTTGGTAAGTGGTTTCAATAAATCGTAATAATACCTGTCTCCAACCCTGAAAGTATATTGCAACAATGTTTCTTCGCCTTGTTTGTTGGCGTTAAAATCATTTACTACATAACGAACCACTTCGGGCGCACGTTTGCTAGGCACTTTCAACACCTTGTCTGCAATACGTCCGTCGCCACCGCCTAAGTTTCCACCACCAATTAACACCTGAACGGCAGGTACTACTTTATCTTTTACTTTCAACGAGCTACCATGAAAACCAATCGTGCCAATGCCATGCTGACCGCAAGAGTTCATACATCCGCTGATGCGGATAGCAATATCTGTATTTAATAATAACTCGGGATATTCATCTTCAATAACTGAAGACAATACAACAGCCAAGCTTGTACTGTTAGATATACCGAGGTTGCAAGTGTCGGTTCCAGGGCAAGAAACAATGTCTGCCGCACTACCATAACCAGGTGTAGCTAAATTTTCTGCTTCCAACACACTGTATACATATTCTAAATGCTCGGGTTTTATATAACGGAACTGTAAGTTTTGGGTGATGGTAACACGCACATCATCTGCAACAACAGAATGAAGTTTATCTATCAATCTCCGACTAACATCAGAGCTTATATTACCGTTAGATACACGTACAAATGCTAAGTAATATCCCTTTTGCTTTTGCTCTTTTACATTTGTTTTCTTCCAAAGCTCGAAGTTTAACGGGTTTTTTATCTTAATGTCCCCTGCAGGCAAAATACCGGTTGGCAACTCACTTTCGGCATGAACATTAGAATCAATTTTATACGTTTTAATACTTACTGCTTTTTGTTCAGCTTCAACCAACTCATTAAAAGCGTCGATACCAATTTGATTAATCAGGAATTTGATACGCGCTTTATGACGGCTATTACGTTCGCCGTTTCTATCAAACACACGGATAATAGCCTCTATGTAAGGAATCAATAAATCTTCTTCCAAAAACTCATGTGTAGTTTTAGCAAGAAAGGGTTGTGCACCCAATCCACCACCTACAACTACTTTAAATCCTCGAACTTCCTTACCATCTATTACTTTAATGCGAGGAATAGCTCCTAAATCGTGCATGAATACAAGGGCGGTATCTTTTTCGCTGCTAGAAACTGCTATCTTAAATTTACGGCCTAGTTCCTGACCAAAAGGTTTACGCAAAAAGTATTCGAAGATTGCATGTGCATAAGGGGTGATATCGAAAGGTTCTTCTGGATCCACACCAGCAATGTCTGAACCTGTAACGTTACGCACCGTGTTTCCACAAGCTTCGCGCATGGTGATGCTTTCTTCTTCCAACAAGCTCCACAACTCGGGCGTACGATCTAGGCTTACGTAGTGAATCTGAACATCTTGTCTTGTAGTAAGGTGCAGATTGCCCGTAGAGAATTCATCCGAAACATCGGATATACGTTTCCACTGAGCAAAAGACATTTTACCATACGGTAATTTGATTCGAACCATCTGAACCCCTTGTTGACGTTGGCCATAAACGCCACGTGCCAAGCGGAGGCTACGGAACTTTTCATCGGGAATCTTACCCTCTTTAAAAGCCCTTATTTTTTGTTCTAGTTCAATAATATCCCTTTCTACTAGTGGATTCTCTAACTCGGTGCGAAAACTTTGCATCTATTGTTATGTTGATTAAATGAAACTAAATTAATACCCTATTGACTATGTGGGGAATGCGAAAATAATAGAATGGGCTTTCATCTACAAACTTTATTTTTATGAGGGATAGATTTTTATTCAAATCGTAAGAAAAGAATGCGTTGTTCTGCCATTGAAACATAGAAAAAACAGAGAATAAATACCAAATAGAAAAGATATATCTCTTCTTACTTAATATTCTTAAAAGTTTAAAAGACATACTTAAAAGTCATGTAATCGATACCGGGAAGTGTGTTGCCACTGAAATCGAAGAAGGTATTATTGTCCCAACTAGAGCCTGTCCCCCACTTGTCTTTCATGGAAGTGCTTATCCAATCGGGCGCCCAATACATGACACCCGCACCACCCCCCGAAATAACTTGTTGGGTAAGGTCTTTCATGTATTGAAACTGCCCTTGTAGAGATATAGGATAACTAGCGAATGCAGCGTTGCATATGTTATTATAATGATCGGCATTCAGCAAAGTCCACGGGTAAGAGGCTTCGGCAAGCATCATCTTTTTGTGATATTTAGCTTTCAATATGCTAATATTGGTACTTACCTCGCTCATAGACGTAAGCGTCGTATAATCGGCATAATGCGAGATGCCTAATATATCGAAATCGGTAACCCCTGCTTGTGTAACCCCATTGGCATACCAATCTGCATTTTGAAATTGTGCTACATGCAATATAATCAAAGGTTTTATGGCAGAAGTAGCAGAGAAGTCTCGTACCGCCTTTATGCCGCTTTGTAACAACTTTGCAAAAGCAGTGAAGTCGTTATTTGTTACTTTACCAACTGGCCAAAGCATTCCTTGATTGGTTTCATTCCCAATTTGAATCATCTCGGGGGTAAGGTTGTTGCTTTTACAAACATTTAAAACAAACAAGGTGTATTGATATACGGAGTCTTGCAGGGTACTAAGGGGCAGGCCTACCCAAGCAGCAGGAATATTTTGATTGTTTGGGTCGGCCCAAGTATCGGAATAGTGTAAGTCGAGACATACCGCCATCCCTGTAGCCTTTGCGCGTTGCATTGTTTTGGTTGCATCATTCAGGTCACTGTAAAGATGCCCGTTATTGTAGGATGCCAACCAACCTGGATTATTCCATAGCCTTACCCGTACTACATTGGCTCCATGATTTTTGAAAATAGTATAGGGGTCTTGCACAACTCCCGAATCTTTATAAATGCCTCCATAATCTTGCACTTGATTGGTAAAGGAAAGGTCGGCTCCCATTACAAATGAGGTCCAATTATAAAAGACCTTCGTAGATACATTGGGCAAAGTATCGTTACTTGGGGGTGTTGCTGATAGGTTCTTTTTGCAAGAAGCGAGTAAGAATACCAATACTATATAACGTAGCAAACCTATTTTTTTGAGCATAGCAAATCTTTTTGTGCTTCTTAGAAAGCGATACGAAGTTATAGGGTGTATATTACATTTACAAGGAATAGTCTGATTGGGAGTATACATGAGTAACACAAAAAGGGAGGAAACATAGAAAAACCATTGTGTTCTTCGTTGCAACCGTTCTGTAATTTGTGGTAATGCCACCTAGGTAATATTCGATCTTATAATTAAACCAATTCTTTTTAACCCAAACTCCCTATTTTCGAACCTACTATTAATGTATACTATACTTAGTTTTATACCTTTCGAACATGCATACACTCATTTTTGCTACTAACAACACCAATAAGGTTGAAGAAATAAGAAAAGTCACCGATGGATTATTCAATATCATCACCCTCAAAGAAGCAGGGATAGACATTGACATTCCCGAGCCTCATGATACACTCGAAGCCAATGCTACCGAAAAGTCTACGGTAATACACGCTATGACAAATGAAAATGTTTTTAGTGAAGACACCGGTTTGGAGGTTGCTGCGCTAAATGGTGAACCTGGCGTGAAGAGCGCGCGCTATGCAGGAGATGGAAGAGATTTTCGGGCTAATATAGATAAGTTAATGGCTAATTTACAAGGGCAAACTAATAGAGAAGCACAGTTCCGTACGGTTGTTTCTCTTATTTTGAATGAGCAAGAATACTTGTTTGAAGGGATATGCAAAGGACGGATTACTACTGAACAAAAAGGGTTGCAAGGCTTTGGTTACGACCCTGTCTTTATCCCTGATGGTGCCAATAAAACTTTTGCAGAGATGACGATGGACGAAAAGAACCAATATAGCCACCGTAAAAAAGCCATCAGTAAACTGATAGACTTCTTATTTATTAAAAACTAACCCTTGGAGGCCACAAGTGACTTTTATTAAAAAGGGTTTTCCCTTAAGGAGCTACTAATGGTAGCTGTACTTCTTGTAATTAGGGAACCCGTAAATACTTGACCCTATTAGTCTATTTTTCTTTTCTAGGTTAAACTTGTTTTAGGTATAAATAGTCTTCCTTGCTAAAGGAGCGTAGTAGCCTAGAACAAGAAGAATTGACTATCTTGACCTAGTTATTAATAATTGAATCCCAAAATAGAATTTTATGCTAAACAGACGATCGTTTGCTTTTATCTTGTTGGTAGTAGTTTCTTATGTAAATGGTTTTTCTCAAAGTAAACCTTTTCTTCAGTCTGATGAGTTGGAACAAAGGTTCCTAAATCCTCCAACTAGTGCCAAACCCTATGTGTGGTGGCATTGGATGGGGAGCAATTTCTCTAAATATGGCATCACGAAAGACTTAGAAGCCATGAAGGCATCCGGTATTGGTGGGGCTACAATTTTCAACCTCACTTCTGCGGTGCAAGAGTCGAACGCCCCTACAGAAAATCTCCCTTGGCCCGAGCAAACCTATAGAAGTCCTGCCTATTGGGAGGCTATTAAGTTTGCTGCATCCGAAGCGTCTAGGCTAGGTTTAGAAATTGGGCTGCATAACTCAGTTGGATATTCAACCACCGGTGGACCATGGATAACGCAAGAACAAGGAATGAAGAAGTTGGTCTGGACTAGTGTGGAAGCAGATGGAGGAAAAAATATTTCCATCAATATACCTAAGCCATTATTACCAGCTCAAGCAGAATGGGGCATTTCTAAAAGACAAGCAACTTACTATAAAGACATTGCCATACTTGCAGTACCAGTTGCAGATACCTTGCAGCTAAAAGCGATTAAGATTCTAACTGCTTTGACTGATTTAAATGACACCATTCAATGGGATGCACCTGCTGGCAAATGGAAAATTTTCCGCTTTGGCTACAGTCCTACAATGGTTTCTCCACACCCCATTCCTGATGAACTGATTGGGAAAGCATTGGAGGTAGATAAAATGAGTGCCTCACTGAATGAATTTCATTGGAATAATGTGATTGATTCCATCAGAAAGAACCTTGGAGCTTTTGTAGGAAAAAGTTTTAAGCACTTGTTAATTGATAGTTATGAATCGGGTTATCAGAACTGGACTGCCAATTTCCGGGCGGAATTTATTAGACGTAAAGGTTATGACCCCGTTCCGTGGCTGGCATGTTTGGGGAAGCCTGTAACAGGGGCAAAAGAGGACAAACAACTCCATATAATTAATTCAGCAGAGGAGACCAAACGTTTTGAATGGGATTACACTGATGTTATTAACCGGTTATTTAATGATAGTGGTTGGGCTGTTGGGAAGAAAATTTGTAAGGAGCATAACCTTGCCCTTCAATGGGAACCCTATTCGGGACCTTTTGATATAGTAGAAGGTGCGGGATTGCCCGATTTGCCCATGGGAGAATTCTGGACGGGCGGAAAGGGAGGTATCAACGCCGCTATTCCTGCTGCAGCTCGTGCTGCGGGTAAAACCATAGTTGGGGCAGAATCTTTTACGGGGTTACCATCAATCAGTAAGTTTACGGAAGACCCTGCTGCCTTAAAACCTTCTGCAGATGGAACTTACGCTTCTGGGGTGAACAGGTTGGTACTGCATCATTGGGTACATCAACCGTTTGACGACAAGTACCAGCCGGGCATGGGAATGGGTTGGTGGGGAACCCATTTTAGCAGACATCAGACTTGGGCGGAACCAGGTAAAGCTTTTTTTGCCTATCTAGGTCGTACACAGGCTTTATTGCAATACGGCGAGCAGGTGGCAGACTATCTCTGTATAGATAAACAAGATGGATTTAGCGATCTGATGGCTACGAACGATTTTTTGGTGAGGGACTTAAAGGTAACAGACCATCAGGTTGTACTGCCTTCGGGAAGAAAGTACCGTTTTATCGTTTTCCCAAATGGAGCTACGATGCTTCCTGAAGTAGCAGAAAAGATTAAAAGGTTGGTTTTGAATGGTGCTTATATCGTTTCTCCCAAGCCAGTGGCTTCACCTAGTCTACAAGATTATCCGATGGCAGATGTGAAAGTAAAGAAAATTGCAGCGGAACTTTGGGGAAATATGCAAGAGCATAACTATGGGATGGGTTGGGTTGGAACAAATGTAAAAAGTGCAGTTGCAAAATGTGTTATTACCCCCGATTTCAGTGTCGAAAAAGCAGACAGTGCCAAGTATATTAAGTGTGTGCATCGTAAAAAGGGAGAGACCCATCTGTTCTTTGTTGCCAATACCGATAATCACCCTGAGCAAGTAACGCTTTCCTTTAGGGTGAACAGATTACAGCCTGAGCTTTGGCAACCAGAGGATGGTAACATTTCGGGTGCCCCACTCTGGAAAGAAGAAGGTGACAGGACTCAGGTACAAATTTTTCTAAAAGGTAATCAATCTGTTTTTGTTGTTTTTAGAAGGCCTGTAAAAAACGGACTACACGCAGAATCTATTCAGATAACTTCAAATACTACAGACGAAAATCATCGATTTATCGTTGATGCCTCAAAGTTTGTAGCCTATAAAGAGGTGGCAGCTACAGTAAACTTTTCTGATGGAAATACTAAGTCGGTTCAGATTCATCCTAACCCCCCAAAGGAAATTACGGGTAGCTGGCATGTAGCTTTTGTTCCCAAACTAGATACTGCTTTCGAACAGGTCTTCCCTCAGCTACTAGACTTTTGTAGGAGTGATAATCCCACTGTTAAATACTTTGCAGGCACGGCACATTACACTAAAACTATCCATATCACGGCTGAAGAATTGGCAGCAAACAAAAGGATTCAGCTAGATTTAGGCACGGTGAATAATATCGTGCAGTTGTCCATAAACCATAAAGACCTTGGGGTAATGTGGTATCCGCCGTATGAAAGGGACATAACCAACGCTTTGAAGGTTGGTGAGAATACGGTAGATATTGCTGTCACCAATAATTGGGCGAACCGATTAATTGGGGATGAACAAGAACCTGCAGACTTTGAGTTTGGAATAGACCGTGGGGACAGAGGCAGGGCTTTGAAAGCTTATCCAGATTGGTTTATCAAGAACCAACCTCGTCCATCTACAGGAAGAAAAGCATTTACAAACTGGTATTATTACCGTAAGGATAGTCCGCTTCAACCTGCGGGTTTAGCAGGGCCTGTGTTTTTGCAATTTGGAGAGGCAATAGACCTAAACAAACTTAATCAATAACCTCTTTGCCTGCGTATAAGGTTAACTATTGCAAAAATGGGTTGAAAAAAAGGGTTGAAAGTCTTTGGTTTTACGACCGCCGACATTCAACCCTTTTTATAATTTACCTCCTACCACTCACAATTTAACTAATACAAAATGTAATACACTAATGTTACCACTGTAAATATGGTGAATGACGGTTTGGGTAGCATAGCCTGGCGCACCTACTTGGACCTGGTAGTCTTTTGCTTGAACTGGGCTGATAATATATTTGCCCAACAGGTTGGTGGCTGCCACCTTTTTGAGACCAATAATACGAATAGTAGCCCCATAAATAACTGCACCTGTTTCTGCTTCTGCTACTGTACCCTGAATGCCGCTATGATGAACACCCATATGCACTACCATAGCATTCTTGTGGTATTCATCTACAAAATCCGGGTTGGTATCTTCGAATTGATTGATGAGCAGGTCGAAGAATTTGATATCGGATTGCAATACTTTTATTGCTTTATTAATGTTTTTATTCGCAATACTATCTATAATGATGAGTCCTTTTGCAGCACCAATCTGGCCATTGAAATTGATAGCCTTAGTTAATTGGGCAGCCAAAAAAGGGGCAGTGATGCCATAAGGAATGAAGGCAACATTTGCTAAGAATGGGGTAATGACCTCTATTGTATTTGATACAAAAGGCAAGATATCTACCTCTTTCATGTGCAAGATATCGCGTTCTGAGACATTCATTGCTGCTTCTAATTTGGTATCTCCTGATTTGATGGCAAAGTCCTTTGTTTTACTACACACTAATGCAAACACTTTGGCAATGGCCTCTTTTTCCAATATTTTCTCTAAAGTAATACCCGTGGTTAGGGCTCCTTTATCTGGAATTAGGTTATCTAATTCCTCAAAGTGACCGTGAAAAATTGCCACATCTTGTTTGAAGGGTAAATAGGGTTCGAAAATAGATTTATTTGTGGACAAGCCAAATAGGTTATCTAACTGAGCAAAACGCCTGTATTCGTTTGACTGATTTAAATTGAGCATAATTTTCTTTTTAATTTAAAAAATGAATTTGCCATAAATGGAACTAAAGTTTGCCACAAAGGCTCTGAAGCTCAAAGAGGCATGAAGAAGTTAAAGGAAAAAGGGTTGCCTCTTGTTCCTTTGTATAACAGGCTTTCGATTTAAAACATGCAAACCGCTATTGATAAGTTGTCGTGCTATGCTTTGAGGGGTATTTTCAATTGAAGAGAAAAAAGCGATAGCAAAATTATTGAAGCCATGTAAATTGTGATGTTTGACATAAGCTGTGCCGTTATTGGTATCAGTTGAGCTGTTATTGGTATCAGTTAAGCCGTTATTGGCAGCAGTTGTGCTGTTATTGGCAGCAGTTGTGCTGTTATTGGCAGCAGTTGTGCTGTTATTGGCAGCAGTTGAGCTGTTATTGGGAGCAGCTGAGCTGTTATTGGGAGCAGTTGAGCCGTTATTGGGAGTAGTTGAGCCGTTATTGGGAGTAGGCGTGAGTAGTAGGGCAAAGTGAGTGGTGAGCGGTGCGTGGTGAGTTGTGAGCGGTGCGTGATTGATGAGATGGGCTTGTTGAAAAGGCTTGATTTTGCTAGACTCAATGGTGGAAAGTTTGACAGAAGTAATCTTATACATCATCTATTTAATTTGATGTAGCAAAACTCGGATGGTATTAAGGTTTGGGCGTTGTCAAATTTTAATTAATTGTTGTATAATTAATAGAATTTGATACCTTGCTAGAATGGATGACTTTATTTAGGACGAGACACAGGAACTACCCCGCCCTACGGGCACCCCTTGAGGAGGGGAATTGCACCACGAAAGGAGGTAAAAGCTTGGTTTTATAAGCATCTACTTCTAACTCATCCAGTGTAAGAATGTTTGAATGTGAGCGACTGGTGGAGTGACTCTGTCCTGAGCCTAGCTGTTACTTAATATATAACTAAAGTCACTTTCCAAACCTGTAAATAGTCTTCCTTACGGATAATAATAATGACTGTTAGGCACCCTGTATAGCTGAATTCGGTGTGTCAACATGGGCAGAAAAGGATAGATTTGCTTGAAATATAAATTATGGAAAATATCAAATTGTTTGAGGAGAAGAAAGTGAGGAGTCATTGGGATGAAGAAGGGCAATATTGGCTTTTTTCTGTAATTGATGTGGTAGAGATATTAACAGAAAGTACCATTCCTAAACGGTACTGGGCTGACTTGAAAAAGAAATTAGTAAAGGAAGGAAGTGAAGCGTACGAAAAAATCGTACGGTTGAAAATGCAAGCTACTGATGGCAAACTTAGGGAAACAGATATGGTTGATACGGAGACTTTGCTTCGCATTATTCAATCTATTCCTTCACCAAAAGCAGAACCTTTTAAACAGTGGTTGGCAAAAGTAGGCTATGAGCGTATGCAGGAAATAAACGACCCAAGCAAAAGCGTAGATAGGGCAAGAGAGAACTGGCAAAAGCTTGGGCGTAGCGAAAAGTGGATTCAACAACGTATGACTGGACAAGAGACCCGAAACAAACTAACCGACTATTGGCTAGAAAGCGGTGTTGAAAAAGGGGAGGCGTTTGCGATGCTAACCAATATCATTCATCAGGAATGGACAGGCTTGACCGTGAAGAAACATAAGGACATAAAGGGGCTGAAATCACAAAACCTTAGGGATCACATGAGTGAAGCTGAATTGATATTTACAGCCCTTGCTGAATTGTCTACCCGACAAATAGCCGAAACAGAGGAAGCAAAAGGGTTGAAACAAAATGCCATTGCAAGCAAGAAAGGTGGGTCTGTAGCCAAAAACGCCCGAAAAGATTTGGAATCAAAAACAGGGAAAAGTGTGGTTACTGGCGAGAACTTTCTACCCCCTACAGAAGAAAACAAGAAATTGAAATAAGTTACCCGCTAACAGGAATGGTTGAATGTGAGCGACTTTTGGCGTGACTATGTTTTGTGACTAGCCGTTATTGATAATCATAGTTGCCTAATTGCCAGCCTGTATATTTGCAGATAAAATAAACAGGCTATTAATTACTCAGAAAACATATTGGCAACACCCATTGAGTTTTTAAAAGGAGTTGGTCCCATGAGGGGCGATCTTCTTAAGAAAGACATCAATATCTATACTTTCGAGGACTTACTAGGGCATTTTCCTTTCCGTCACATAGATAAAACCAAGGTAAATAGCATTGCCGACATTCATACCGATACCGATTTTATTCAGGTAATTGGCAGGCTCACTCACCTGGAAGCTATTGGAGAGGGAAGAGGCCGCAGACTTGTTGGGCAGTTGCAAGATGGAACGGGTGTGTTGGAACTGGCGTGGTTTCAGAGCATCAACTGGGTTGAAAAGAACCTAGTGCTAGGTTCTAGATACCTTGTTTATGGTCGTACAGGGGTCTTTAACAACAAACCACAGATGGTGCATCCCGAAATGGAGTTGTTTGTGCCCGCACAACAAGGCGCCAAGAACTTTCTGGAACCTGTTTACCCGAGTACTGAGAAATTAAAAGCAAGAAACTTAGGCGGCAGACAATTGGCCGCCCTTACTAAGCAACTGTTTTTGCAACTGAAACCGAAGGATATTCCTGAGAACATTCCTAGTAATGTTTTGGGGTCGCTCGGATTAATGTCTCGTTGCGAAGCATATGAAAAAATACATTTTCCAACTTCCCCCGAAGCGTATGAGCGGGCACTGAACAGGCTTAAGTTCGAAGAGTTCTTTGTTGCACAAGTACGTTTGAGTTTAATCAGGTTGCAGCGTCATAAAAGTAGCAAGGGAGTATTGTTTGAAAAGGTAGGAGACTACTTCAATAACTTTTACAACAATCATTTACCTTTTGAGCTCACCAATGCACAGAAAAGGGTACTGAAAGAAATTCGACAAGATACTGCAAGGGGGCATCAGATGAACCGATTATTACAAGGCGACGTTGGAAGTGGAAAGACCATTGTTGCCTTATTGAGTATGTTGCTGGCGGCGGATAATGGGTATCAGAGTTGCATTATGGCGCCGACCGAAATATTGGCGCAACAACATTATACTGGTCTGGGTGAATTATTGAAAGAAATGCCGTTGAACATCCGGATACTCACAGGCAGTACCAAAGCCAAAGAAAGAAGGGCAATCCATGCCGCTCTGTTGGATGGGTCCCTTCATTTTCTGGTAGGTACCCATGCCTTGATAGAAGATACCGTTCAATTTAAGAACTTAGGCTTTGTGGTGGTAGATGAGCAGCATCGTTTTGGTGTGGCCCAGCGTGCGAAATTGCGAGATAAAGCAGTTGTACCTCCACATATATTGGTGATGACCGCAACGCCTATCCCACGGACACTGGCAATGACTGCCTACGGCGACCTGGATTATAGTGTGATGGATGAATTGCCACCTGGGAGAAAGCCAATACTTACCGTTCATCGCAATGATATGGCTAGAGCAAGCGTGATGGAGTTTATTAGGGAAGAGGTAGGCAAGGGCAGACAAGCCTATATTATTTATCCGCTGATTGATGAGAGCGAAAAAGTGAGCTACGAAGATTTGATGCAGGGGTATGAACAGGTAAAGAGCTTTTTTCCCGAACCAACTTACCTGATTAGCATGGTTCATGGAAGGCAGCCTGCCGATATGAAGCAAACCAATATGGACAGATTCGTGAATGGCGAAACAAACATAATGGTAAGTACCACTGTCATAGAAGTAGGCGTTAATGTGCCTAATGCCAGTGTGATGGTTATAGAAAGCTCGGAGAAATTTGGTTTATCACAGCTACATCAACTTCGGGGAAGGGTAGGAAGAGGAAGTGAAAAAAGCTTTTGCATACTTTTAACGGGTCAGAAAGTAAGTAAAGAAGGCAGGGAACGTATTAAGGTTATGTGTGCCACCAATGATGGTTTCAAAATTGCAGAAAAAGATTTAGAGCTACGCGGGCCGGGAGATATAGAAGGTACGAGGCAAAGTGGGGCATTAAACTTTAAACTTGTTTCTCTCGTAAATGACAGGCAAGTACTGGAAAGTGCCAAACAATGGGCAGAGGAAGTAGTTACCACTGATGAAAAACTAGAAATGGCAGAGAATTTGCCTTTGAGGGATTTCCTCCAACAACAGAAAGGAAAAACTGGATGGAGCAAAATTGCATAGGTGGGGCAGAGGGTGTTTTATAATCGGCGAAAGGTCGCAGTTGCGTTAATTTTAAATTGATATTTGTATCTGAATGAGATCTATCTTACAATACTATATTTTTTGTTTACTCCTATTGATATCATCATACGGAAAATCTCAGCAAAATCTAGAATTTATAGAGAATAGAGGACAGTGGGATAAAAGCATACAATTTAAAGGAGAGATGACCATTGGTGCCTTTGTTCTGAAAGCTGATGGCGGATACAGAATGCTACAATACGACACGACCAACCTAAAAGAACTGTATGAGCAGATTCACCCGCACGACAGTACTTCATTTGCTAAGAATGTAGATGCACAGAGCCCGACAACAGACAGAATAAATAATTCATTATCCCTTAATACTGGTGGAAAAGTAGCAAAACCTGTAGACTTTAACTTTACAATGAAAGGACATGTATATGAAGTGAAGTTTCTGAATGCAAATCCTAATCCTGTGGCGCTACCAGATAAACCCCTAGAGAAATACAACAATTATATCCTTGGCAAAGACAGCAGCAAATGGGCTGGTAACTGTAGGGTATTCACCGCAGTTACCTACAAAAATATCTATCCTAACATCGACATCAGGTATTATACAGACATGGGAAGTCTCAAGTACGATTTCATTATCAATCCTGGAGGAGACGCCAAAGACATTGTAATGTATATTGACGGAGCAGATGAAGTAAGTCTGAAAAGGGGGCAACTATCCGTGCGTACTTCAGTGGGAGAAATAAAAGAAAGTATTCCTTCGTCTTATACGTTTAATACCGTTATCGGAAGGAAAGAAGTGGCGTGCAGGTATAAAGTGAATGGCAATATTGTTCATTTTAATGTTTCAGAGACCATTGATAAAAAAACTACGCTGATTATTGACCCTCAATTTGTATTCTGTACATTCACAGGTAGCAGATCTGACAATTGGGGTTACAGTGCTACCTACGATGCATTGGGTAATTTCTATGCAGGAGGTATTGTTTTTGGTTCAGGGTTTCCTATTACGAATGGTGCATTTCAGACCCAATTTGGCGGTGGGAATAATGGGACAGGTGAAGGGTATTCGGCAGGTTTTGATATTGGGATTATGAAATTTAATCCATCTGGCACGAAGGTTATCTATGCAACTTACATTGGTGGTTCTGGCAATGAATACCCACACAGTTTGGTAGTGGATGCTGCTTATAATCTTATTATCTCTGGAAAAACAACCTCCCCCAATTATCCAGTTTTTCCTGTTGGTATCGAACACTATGGCAATGGAGTAGCGAGTGACACAAAATTTGATATAATCCTTACCAAGTTGAATGCCTCAGGTGCAGGGTTAATAGGCTCGAGGTGTATTGGCGGGACAGGTAATGATGGCGTTAATATTCAAAATAAATATTCTACTAGCAGCGCGAGGGGTGCAGTTTCTGTAAGAAGAAATTATGGAGATGATTCCCGTAGTGAAGTCATCATTGACAGTTCTGGGAATATATATTTAGCTTCCTGTACACAGTCAACAGATTTTAAAGTCACCAACAATTCAGTGCACGGAAGTAATAAAAGTGGAGGATATAACCAAGATGCAGTCATTTTAAAGACATCCCCTGATTTAAGAACCATCCTTTTTAGTACTTATCTTGGTGGCAATGGAGATGATGCAGCCTTTGTTTTGGCACTTGACCCAACTACAAATTTGTTAGCTGTTGCTGGTGCTACAACAAGTACAGACTTTCCGGGCGACACTTCCAATACGCTATTCCCCCATTTCATGGGTGGCGTTTGCGATGGTTTTATTACTTTGATGACAAGTGATGGGAGTCGTATTCTTCAAACAAGTTATCTGGGAACTTCCGGGAATGATATTATTTTCGGTGTGCAATATGACAAGTTTGGTTATCCTTACATACTAGGTACAACTACCGGTAGCTGGCCAACTGCAAATGCTAGTTTTGTACAAAAGGGAGCCAAACAGTTTATTGCCAAACTACAAAAAGATTTAAGTGGATTTGTTTATTCCACAACATTTGGAACGAGTGCAGCACTTGCACCCAACATTTCTCCTACTGCGTTCCTGGTAGATCGTTGTGAAAATGTGTACGTTTCTGGATGGGGAGGAAAAGGCAATATCTTACAGAAATATGAAAGTTCAGGTACTTTTGGGCTTTCAATAACTAGAAATGCTATCAAGAAACAAACTGATGGAAGTGATTTCTACTTTTTTGTATTGGAGCATAATGCAAGTAGTCAGTTGTATGGGAGTTTCTTTGGACAAACAGGTGGCTACTATCCCAACCATGTAGATGGAGGTACAAGTAGATTCGATAAAAACGGAGTCATTTATCAATCGGTTTGTGCTAATTGTGGTGGTGGAGCTGCTTTTCCGGTAACCTCTGGTGTTGCCTATCCCAATAATGGATCATCTGGTGGGTGTAATCTGGCAGCAATTAAAATCGCTTTCAATTTGGCAGGCGTTGGTTCTGCAATAAGATCAACTATAAAGGGAGTGCAAAATAAAGTAGTTGGTTGTGTACCTCTTTCTGTAAACTTTATTGATACACTTGGTGAAGGGAATAAATATATCTGGAATTTTGGAGATAATTCTCCCGATACAACTACTATAAAACCAAGTGTTTTACATGTTTATAACAACGTAGGTGCATACCAAGTATCAGTAGTTTCGGTAGATTCAACCAGTTGTAATATAGCAGATACATCCAGACAGATAATTAAGGTTGCAAATAATGAAGCCACATTCAACTTAGTAGCGAATAAGACAGGAGGATGCTCTTCGACAACTTATGAATTTAAGAATAACAGCACCGCCTTAAAAGCATTTCAAAGCAACAGTTTTACCCTTTTTTTTGGTGATGGAACACAGCAGAACATAACTGCTCCACAAACCATTAACCACCAATATCCTTCAGTTGGAACTTATAGAGCTAGCTTATGGCTTACCGACCCGTCTTATTGTAATGCTCCAGACTCTATTCAGCTTATTATTCGTATTTCGGACAGTTTGAAAGCAATAATCAGTACCAATCCGGTTGGTTGTGCGCCGTATGATGCTTTTATAGAAAACAACTCATTAGCAGGAGAGTCATTTATATGGGACTTTGGAGATGGAAGTGCAAAAGATACCACTCAAGCTATTACACTTACGCATCACTATCAAGATACAGGAGTTTACACCATCAGGCTTTTTGCTACAGATAGTTCTACTTGCAATAAAGTCAACAATGCCACTTTTGTTCTCACCACCAAAACAAAGCCTACTTCCAATTTCACCTACTCTCCCGATCCTCCTGAAACCAACAAAGCAATTATTTTTAGTAATGAGTCTTCAAATGCAAATGAATACCTTTGGCTTTTTGCCGATGGGGATAGCGTTTTAAAAAATAATACAGATACTGTCTCACATATTTTTAATACGAGCCAGGCTTATCGGGTTCAGCTAGTTGCAATTAATTATAGCGGATGCAGAGACACTTCCAGAAAAGACATTCAAGCTGTTGTAGCCCCGTTGGTGTCAGTAGCAAATGCCCTTTCACCTAATGGAGAAAACCGAACCATACAAGTAAGAGGTTATGGGATAGATAAAATGCACTGGGTAATCTATAATCGTTCGGGCCAAGTGGTATTTGAAAGCAGCAATCCGAATGAAGCCTGGGATGGCAGGTTTAATGGTCAAATACAGCCTTCAGATGTGTATACTTACACACTTGATGTTACTTTTACGAACAGACAACATTACACTAAAACCGGTGACATTACTTTATTGAAATAAATGAGCATTATCAAATACATATTGTTTCTATTTGCTTTGAGTAACAGCGCTACTTTTGCTCAGCAACTTCATTTTTCTCAATATTTCAATGTGCCATTACTTATAAACCCAGCAAATACAGGATTTAATCCAGATTATGATTACCGTTTAGGTGGGACATATCGCAATCAGTGGTCAAACGTTATGACCAACCCATACAAGACCATGAGCCTTTGGGGAGATGCCCAATTGTTTACTGAAAGAATTGAAAGTGGGTGGGCTGGAATTGGGGGAACATTATACAAAGATCAGGCAGGCTCGGGAAACCTCACGAGCACCCAAGGGTACTTATCAGTTGCCTATCATCAAATGCTAGGTAATTCTAGTTTGTTGAGTCTTGGTTTTAGTGGAGGTATCGTAAGCAATCAGATAGATGTAAGTAAATTAGTTTTTGATAACTGGGATTACAACAGCCAATCATTCTCAAATAATAATCTTAATCATATAAATTCAAATTCCTCACATGTTGATTTACAAGTGGGAATTAACTATGCCCTGTTTGTTTCGAACACTTCTTATTACAATATTGGAATAAGTACAATGCATATTAATAAACCTAAAGAGAATTTTCTAGTCACGCCAAACAGTGATAATCAAACGGTACCTGTAAGAACAAATCTATTTTTAAATGCCAACTTCAAAATAGAGGACTTGTGGATACTGAATCCCAACTTTTATATTAGTAATTCGGCTGATAGAAATGAGATATTGTTTGGAATGAATGCTAACAGAAATCTAAGTGGAGACGGAATAAAACAACTTATTTTCGGATTGTATTATCGTTCAAATGATGCTTTAATTCCAATGTTGGGATATCAGCTAAATGACACAAAAGTTACCATCAGTTATGATGTCACAACATCAGCTTTAGGGGTATTTAATAACGGGCGGGGGGGATACGAACTGACAATAACTAAAAATAGTTCATACAAAAAGGATCATCCAATCAAATGCCCTTCTATGAAATTTTAGAATAGACCTCTTTCCAAAATAAATTAGGGTGTTGCATATCTCAAGTTGTAGGTGGTTTCTTTTAGATTGACAATAGCAGCAATTATCAACCATGTTTTATGATAATTTTTGTGTTTTCCTCTGTATGTCAGTTGTGTTATT
>CAISCV010000047.1 GCA_903883945.1 uncultured Chitinophagaceae bacterium
GTCTACTTCTACCTTACTGCCATCATTCCCCATGGCATAGGCGCACCATCCGCCATATTGGGGTTCGTACTTTGAGGGATTTGTTTTAAATAAATCCCTGTTTGCTGCACTGGTAAAGTGGTAATTAATCCCTTGATAAGTTGCAACGAAAGTTTCTTTACCTTCTTTTGCTTTCCCCTCGGTAAAATAACATACAGGATCATAGCCCTTAATGGCTAGTTGCTTACTAGACAAGTTACACTGTGCTTGCCGCTCGGTTGTTTTGTCGACTTGTGCAAAAGCACCCATCAACAAAAGGCTTAAGGTGCTTGCTAATAATACTTTTTTCATTGTTGTTTTTTGTGTTAAAAATGTTTGAGCCGATTTGTTTAAATCAATCCTTCATTTATTAATACGCAGCAATGTACAGCCCCTTACAGTGATTATAAAATAAATTTGTTAAACATATCTAAAGGCCAAATACTTACTTTTTAATTTGAAGATAACAAGCTATAACTTCGGCGCAGTAAACAGACTTGTTTTATGTATAGACTTATCAGTCTTTTTATTGTTTCTTGCTTTATTTTCAGTAATCTTGTTGCACAAGATTCTGTTATTTGTACTGCTTTGGGCCAAACACCTTCCACTGCTTTCCCTGTTTGCGGCACCAATACGTTTAGTCAAGATTCTGTTTCTCCCTGTGGTGGGTTCACCATACCCGTTCCTCCTTGCCCTACTTTTATAGTTGTAAACAACATAAAATATCAGATTAATTATACCGACATCAATCCATATTGGTACAAGTTCACTTGTTTTACAACAGGGACTTTAGGTTTTACGATTACTCCGAATAATATTTTGGATGATTACGATTGGCAATTATTCGATATTACAGGGCATGACCCCAATGAGGTATATACTAACCCATCATTGTTTTTTTCTAGTAATTGGTCTGGAAATACAGGAGTAACAGGTGCAAACAGTACAGGTAAGTCGATTACTGAATGTGGGGGAACCGATTATAAACCTATCAGTGCGATGCCTACTGTCATTAAAAAACATGATTATCTATTATTGGTCAGTCATTTTACGAGCACCAATCAGTCTGGCTATAAACTTGCGTTTGATGGCGGAACAGCAAGTATTACAGATACAACTCCTCCCAAATTATTAAGAGCCAGAGCCCCTTGTGATGGTACAATAATCTACATTAAATTGAATAAGAAAATGAAGTGTGGTAGTATTGCACTAGATGGGAGTGACTTTAAAATAAATACGAATAATTCACAGATTATTCATGCAAATGGTGTTAAGTGTGATTCTTCTTTCGATACAGATTCAGTCTTATTAGTTTTAAAAAATCCAATTGCTCCTGGAAAATATGTTATTCATATACAAAATGGGAGTGATAGCAACACAATCATAGACAATTGCGGCAATGAAATTCTTCCAAATGATTCATTACCTGTTACTATCTATCCACAATTTCCTACCCCGATGGATACGCTGAGCATTGCTCGTTGCAAACCCACACAAATAATACTTACGTTTAATAAAAAAATACAATGTAGCACGATTGACTCTGATGGAAGTGACTTTTTTATAAAAGGTACTCATCCTGTGACAATTGATAGTGCCTATGGCGATTGTGATGAGGATGGTTTTACCCAAACCATTACGGTTAGATTCAAAATACCTATAACACTTGCAGGCAGAGATACGATAGTTTTAAAAAAAGGCAACGATGGTAATACCCTCATCAATGAATGTGGTAAAGAAAGCGTTGTGGGAATTTATCTGCCATTTGTAACTTATGATACGGTTTCGGCAACTATTACTAAAAAAGTTGCATACAGCTGTACAGTGGCGAAGGTTACTTTTAGCAATGCGATCAACAATCAAAAAAACAGTTGGCTTTGGAAGTTCTCGGATGGAACAATGGA